>BDTQ01000309.1 GCA_002898135.1 bacterium BMS3Bbin07 | reverse complement strand
CTCCACGTGTGCTCATCATTGCACCGACAAGGGAA
This sequence comes from bacterium BMS3Bbin07, assembly GCA_002898135.1. Taxonomy (GTDB): domain Bacteria; phylum Nitrospirota; class Thermodesulfovibrionia; order Thermodesulfovibrionales; family JdFR-85; genus BMS3Bbin07. Next base: position 4,794 of record BDTQ01000309.1, on the reverse strand, counting down.
CTCGTTATTCAGATAGAGGCAGAGGCGAAACGGCTGGGAGGTTCGACCGGGTTCAGGATTGTCTCTGTCTTCGGTGGCATCGACTATCATAAGCAGCGAGAGGAACTCGCAAAGGGCGTTGATGTGCTGATAGGCACACCGGGCCGGCTCATCGATTATCTGAAGCAGCGGGTCTATAATCTGAAAAAGACACAATTCCTTGTAATTGATGAGGCTGACCGCCTCTTTGACATGGGTTTCATCAGCGACCTCCGGTTCATGCTTAAAAGGATGTCCCCATACGACAAACGGCAGTCCATGCTCTTTTCCGCAACCCTTACCACCCGGGTGCTTGAGTTGTGCTATGAACACATGAACATGCCGGAGAAGGTCACTGTGACGCCTGAAAATGTCACGGTGGAGCTGATCAAACAGGAGATTTATCACGTTGGCACGTCCGAGAAGATCGGCCTTCTCATCGGAATCCTCAGGCTTGACCCCAATGGCCGCTACCTGATCTTCTGCAATACCCGCGCGGCAACCGAGCGCCTTGAGAGGGTGCTTAACGCCAATGGTTTGGCAACTGCCGCTATCACCGGAGACCTACCCCAGAAGAAACGGATGAAGGTGCTCACCCAGTTCAGGGACGGCACCCTGCCGATCCTCGTGGCCACTGATGTGGCAAGCCGGGGTCTGCATATCGACGGGGTGACGCACGTGATCAACTACGACCTTCCCCAGAACCCCGAGGACTATGTGCACCGTATCGGCAGGACAGCCAGGGCCGGAGCAGATGGAATGGCAATAACCCTTGCCTGTGAAAAATACGTCCATTCCCTTGCTGAAGTCGAAAAATATATCAAGCAAAAGATTCCGCTCATGCCGTTGACGGATGAAATGATCGTTACTGATTACAGGAGAGTAGCGGGGCGGGCCAGGAAAAAGGGAACTTATCCCACTGATAAAAGGGCAAAAGTGCCAAAGCACGGAAGGGTAACAGGACGAAAGTTCCAAAGGCCCAAATAATGGAAATCCAGAACGAATCATATATTCGGATAATCGCAAGGGGACTTGCGGTTAAACCATCTCAGGTCAGGGCAACAGCCAGGCTGCTTGATGAAGGGGCGTCCGTGCCGTTTATCGCCCGGTACCGGAAGGAGGCCACCGGGAGTCTTGATGAGGTTGCAATTGCCGTTGTCAGGGACGGGCTCGAAAAGCTCAGGGAGCTGGACAAGCGGCGTGAAGCTGTTATGAAGTCCCTTGAAGAGCGGGAACTGCTTACAGATGATTTAAAGGCAATGATTGAAGGGGCGGAATCCATGACCGTACTTGAGGATATTTATCTTCCCTTCCGGCCCAAACGCCGCACCCGTGCAACTATAGCGAAGGAGAAGGGGCTTGAGCCGCTTGCATTAAGGATATTTGAGCAGGCTGAAATGGACCTGGAGGCAGAAGCAGCGGCATTCATTGACGCTGAAAAAGGGGTTGCGTCTGTTGACGAGGCACTTGCCGGAGCCAGGGACATCATTGCCGAGTGGGTAAGCGAGGATCAGAGGGCACGGGAAAGAATGCGCGGACTCTTTTGGGCCAAAGGCATCATGCGGTCAAAGGTGATTAAGGAGAAAGAGGATGAAGGGATAAAATATAAGGATTATTACGAGTGGGAGGAACCTGTCTCAAAGGCCCCCTCACACAGGGTACTGGCCATCCGGCGCGGTGAGAGCGAGGGGTTTCTTTCCTTCCGGATAACACCGTCCGAAGATGAGGCACTGACCATACTCGAAGAGCTCTTTGTAAAAGGTAGCGGGCCGGCATCAGAACAGGTGAAATCCGCTGTCCGCGACAGTTTTAAACGGCTGCTCTCTTCCTCCATGGAGGCCGAGACACGCCTTGAAGTTAAGAAAAAGGCAGATGAGGAAGCGATACGTGTCTTTGTTGAAAACCTGAGACAGCTTCTGCTTGCCCCGCCCCTTGCCAAAAAGAACCTGCTCGCCATTGACCCTGGATTCAGGACCGGGTGCAAAGTGGTCTGCCTTGACCGGCAGGGAAAATTGCTGCATAACGATACAATCTATCCCCACTTTTCCGATAAGGGGTCTTCAGAGGCTGCCGAAAGGATCAGGGACCTCTGCAGCCGCTTCGGTATTGAGGCGATAGCCATTGGAAACGGCACTGCCGGAAGGGAGACGGAGTCTTTTATCAGGGGCATTGGCCTTTCCGGAGAGATCAACGTGGTGATGGTGAACGAGAGCGGGGCATCCATCTATTCGGCTTCAGAGGCTGCCCGGGAAGAATTTCCTGACCATGATGTGACCGTCCGCGGTTCGGTCTCGATCGGACGGCGGCTTATGGATCCCCTTGCCGAGCTGGTGAAGATAGATGCCAAGTCCATCGGGGTCGGGCAGTATCAGCATGATGTGGATCAGGCTGCCCTGAAACGAAGCCTTGATGATGTGGTCATCAGCTGTGTCAACCGGGTGGGGGTGGAGGTGAATACGGCAAGCAGGCAGCTCCTTACCTATGTCTCGGGGCTGGGACCACAGCTTGCAAAGGGCATTACGGATTACAGGAACGAACACGGACCCTTCAGGTCGCGTAAGGAACTCTCAAAGGTTTCCCGTCTTGGGCCGAAGGCCTTTGAGCAGGCGGCAGGGTTCCTTCGCATACGGGACGGTGAAAACCCCCTCGACGCTTCAGCAGTACACCCCGAAAGCTATCACATTGTTGACGCCATGGCACGGGATATGGGATTCTCGGTAACCGACCTTATGAAAGACGAGGGACTCAGGAAAAAGGTTGAACTTTCTCACTATGTGACTGACAGTGTGGGCATGCCGACACTGATCGACATTATGGACGAGCTGGCCAAACCGGGACGGGACCCCAGAGAGCGGTTCGAATCCTTCAGGTTTGCCGAGGGGGTGGAGAAGATCGATGATGTGAAGCCCGGAATGAAGCTCCCCGGTATTGTTACCAACATCACCGCCTTTGGCTGTTTCGTGGATATAGGGGTCCACCAGGACGGACTTGTCCATATCAGCGAACTCTCCGGCAGGTTTGTGAGGAGCCCCGGGGATGTGGTGAAGGTATATCAGAAGGTTACTGTTACGGTTCTGAGTGTGGACCTGCAGCGGAAACGGATATCGCTTTCAATGAAGAACGGACAGTCCGGGACAGCAGCTCCGCGTAAAAAACAGGAGGTAAAGGTAGCACCGAAGGCCGTAACAAAGCGTGAGAAGAAGGAAGAAACTCCGCGCCGCTTTTCAAATAACCCCTTTTATGAGGCGCTCAGGAAAAAGTAATCTGAAAACAAGGGCTTTGTCCTTACATATTCAGGGATAACAGCCAATCACCATTTGCCGGTAACCCCCCCGCTTAACATGCCTTTATTGCTGTAATTGTCACTGAAATCAATCCATATAGTATCTTCAAACAGCCTTCATAAGACCCCGTCTTCACGAAAACATCATTTTTTCTTCATAGTCTGTTCAAACTTCAGCAGTATCATAATACTTAATCAATTAACACGTGTGTTGCAGACTTAAGAAAATAAGGAGGAAAAGCAGATGAAAGAAAAGAACATCAAAAAAGATCCTATATGTAATATGGACGTCAATGCAAAGAATGCCATCACAACGGAATGTGACGGTGAGATTTACTATTTTTGTTCCGAAGGGTGCAGGGAGAGGTTTCTGAATGAAAGGGTTTGCAAGCTTCCGCGTACATCCTATGACCTCATAATTATTGGCGGCGGGCCAGCGGGCCTTACCGCTGCAGTGTATGCAGCAACACTCAGGATGGAGGCGTTTCTTATTACCAGGGACCTTGGCGGGCAGGCCGTTGACAGTACGAAGATCGAGAATTATATGGGGTTTGACTTCATAACAGGTCCCGAGCTTATAAAAAAATTCAGGGCTCAGCTTATCAATTCCCATTATATTGACCATCTTATGAGTGATGTTGAGGTAATTGAGCCTGTTGAAGGAGGGTTTAATGTTACGACCTCAGAGCTCAAGAAGTACTTCACAAAGACCCTGCTCATTGCTACAGGGATGACAAGAAGGAGACTGAAAGTGCCGGGGGAGGAGGAATTTCAGAGAAAAGGCGTCTTTTACGGAAACGTCCAGGATATCTCGCTTGTGCAGGGAGAAGACGTGGCAGTAATTGGTGGCGGAAACTCGGCAATGCAGATCGTTGAGAATCTGCATACGGTTGCCAGGAATATATACATTATTTCCGATACCAAACTCTCGGCAGACCCGGTGATAATCGAAAGGATTAACCGTTACAGAAACGCCCATAAAAAGGGACCTTTTTCCGCCATTTACCCTGTCCGTTATTACGAGGGATACAAGGTTGTTGAGTTTGCAGGCAAAAAGACTCTCTCCAACATAACGATCAGAAAGATAGCCGGGAAGGAAACGGTTAACCTGCCTGTCAAGGGCGTATTTATTGCGATAGGGTTACAACCAAATTCCTCAATAGTCTCTGATCTTGTTGAACTTAACAATAAGGGCGAAATTGTAATAAACCCGGATTGTTCAACTTCCTATACGGGTATATTTGCAGCCGGAGATATTACAAGTGCCTTTGGCAAGCGGATAATTATCGCCTCCGGTGAAGGGGCAAAGGCGGCCCTTGCAACAAGGCAGTACATACTGGACCTCAGGAAGGGGATATGAAGCAGGATGTATGGCAACCATAAAGATGTGCCCTGCCTATGGCAGGTAAAAGTAAAAGGAGATAAACAAGGAGATATTTTATGTCAGAACTGCGGCAGGACCCGACAACCAATGACTGGGTTATTATTGCAAA
>BDTQ01000308.1 GCA_002898135.1 bacterium BMS3Bbin07 | reverse complement strand
GACGATGGCAACTGTAAAGAAGACGGTCAAGAAGAAGGCAGCTACTGCCAAGAAGACGGTTGCAAAGAAGGCAGCCACTGCCAAGAAGACGGTTGCAAAGAAGGCGGCCACTGCCATGAAGACGGTTGCAAAGAAGGCAACTACTGCCAAGAAGACGGTTGCAAAGAAGGCAACTACTGCCAAGAAGACGGTTGCAAAGAAGGCAACTACTGCCAAGAAGACGGTTGCAAAGAAGGCAACTACTGCCAAGAAGACGGTTGCAAAGAAGGCAACCACTGCCAAGAAGACGGTTGCAAAGAAGGCAACTACTGCCAAGAAGACGGTTGCAAAGAAGGCAACTACTGCCGGGAAGACGGTTGCAAAGAAGGCGGCCACTGCCAAGAAGACGGTCACAAAGAAGGCAGCTACCGCCAGGAAGACGGCCACAAAAAAGGCAGCCGCTGCACTCAAGTAGAAACGTTCTGTGGCTGGAGTGCTGTAAATTGCTCTCCAGCCTTCCTTTTTTTTCTCGTGCTCTATCGACTTCGAATAAGAGGTGTCCTGCTAAAGGAATCTTCCTTTGATGATTAACGGTTTCTCAGCGGGCTCTGTGTTTTCTGCGGTTAAAGAAATCAGTGCTTGTGATTATCCAATTATAGATATCAAATTGTACATATCTAATTGTAAGCGGGGGCGTAACACTGGCTGAGTTCGGTCTCCTGGGAGACGAGTTCCCACGAATCCACTGAGGAGAGGAGTTTTCTGAGAAACCTTATATGTGAGGAATGGCCGGCCCTGTCAGCTATTATATGTCCATGGATGGGATAACCGATGAGAGAGAGGTCTCCTATCAGGTCAAGTATTTTATGCCTGACAAATTCATCATCAAATCTTAACCCTGTTTCATTGAGTATTCCGTGATCACCTATAACTATTGCATTCTCAAATGAGCCACCCTTTGCAAGTCCGTTAGCCCTGAGCATCTCCACATTTTTAAGAAAACCAAAGGTCCGGGCAGGGGCAATGTCTTTAATAAATACCTCTTCGTCGAGATCAAGACTCAGGTTCTGAGTGCCGAATGAGTGATGTTTGAAATGGATACTGTAAGTCAGTCGCCTGCCGTTATATGGAATTGCCGAGACTTCTGTATGGCCATCATTAAGCGTAATAGGCTTTGTGATCCGGATAAAGGAGCGCTTCCCGTCCTGCTTTGAGATTCCGGCCTCCAGAATTACATTGACGAGTTCAGTAGAGCTTCCATCAAGAATTGGAATCTCCGGGCCGTTGACCTCAATGATAATGTTGTCAATGCCTATACCCGAGAGCGTTGAAAGCAGGTGTTCAATGGTCTTTATCCGTGTACCGTTATATCCTATTGTGGTTGCAAAGGCCGTGTCCACGACTGAACCGATGTGGGCCTTTATGATGGTCCTGCGGTCGGTTCTTATAAATACGATTCCCGCGTCACGCGGAGCCGGTTTGAGAGTGATCTTTGTAACACGCCCTGTGTGAAGTCCTATCCCCTCAAATGTTGCACTCTTTTTTATCGTTCTCTGTAGTCGCATAATGTTAGGAATTTAATTATAGCAAGAATAGTGCCAAGAAGAATGCTTTGACAGGCAACAAAGTCTTGTGACAATATTTGCAGAGTGGATACATAAATGTGGTATTTTCTACACAGTAATACTTAAATATGGATTACGCAAGGCATGTAATTTAAGTGTAACCCCTCAAGTCCTATGTTACCTCACCGCCAACTACTATTTCCGGAATCCTTACTGTAGGCATGGCATCAGAGACAGGGACTCCCTGCGCATCCTTGCCGCAGGTTCCGATAGCAAACCCGAGATCGGAAGCGACCATATCCATGGATTTAAGTATCTGTGGTCCGTTACCTGTCAGCGTAGCCCCCCTTACAGGCTCTCCGACGAGTCCGTCCTTTATGATGTACCCCTCCTGAACCTCAAAGACAAAGTCTCCGGTGACGGTGTTTACCTGGCCTCCCCCCATCTTTTTTACAAGGAGTCCCTGCTGTACAGACCTGATAATCTCCTCCGGAGAGTCTGAGCCGGGCGCAATAAATGTATTGCTCATGCGGGGTATCGGCCTGTGCTGGTAAGACTCCCGCCTGCCGTTTCCTGTTGATTGTCTTCCCTCTTTCAGGGCATTCAGCCTGTCATATATATAAGCCACAAGCACTCCCCTGTCTACAAGTACCGTCTTCTGTGAGGGGGTTGCTTCGTCATCGAATCTGTAAGAGCCTCTCCTGTTTGGCAGGGTTGCATCGTCAACTACCGTAATCAGGCTGGATGCCACATTCTGCCCAAGTTTTTCTGAATAAACAGAGAGACCCTGCCCTGCAAGGTCTGCCTCAAGGCCGTGTCCAATAGCCTCATGAATCATTGTGCCGCCCGCTTCAGAAGCAATAACCACAGGCATACGGCCGGCAGGCGCCCTCCTGGCCTTCAGCATCATAACGGCCCTTGCAGCAGCCTTTTCGGAAACTTCATTCAGCGGATGTTCATCAAACAGCTCAAATCCTATGTGTCCGCCCACCGGTTCATAACCGGTCTGGATTGTACCGTCTTCAGCAGCAATTACCTGGACAAGGGCAAGTGTGTGTACCCTCCTGTCATCTGCAATGACCCCGTCAGAGGTTGCTATCCTGACAGTCTGAGCCGACTCCCTGTAAACCACGAGTACCTGTTTGATGCTCTGATTGTAGGTCCTTGCTATCTGATCAGCCTCTTTCAGCATGTCTATCTTTTTCCGGGACTCTACCTCCTCGGGCGGTATTTTTATAACAAAGTCAACCTTTGGGTTAATGCTTCTGAGATCGATTGTCTTTTGCAAGGCAGGGCCTTTTGATGCCTTGCTTACTGTTTCCGCCAGTTCAAGTATTGCCCCTTGACTGAATTCATTTGTATATCCGTAAGCGGATTTTCCCTGAAATATGACCCTTATTCCAACCCCTGCATCTGTTCCTTTCAGGAGTTTCTCGATCTTGCCATCCTCGAGTTGTACGGATAATGACCTCTTTGATTCAACAAAGACATCGGCGTAATCTCCACCATGTTTCAGTGCAACTTTAATTGCCTTGCTCAATATATCCTGGTCAATCACAAAAAACCTCCTGTCCCACGTTATGTAATGTTAGCAAATGTTAGCATGTAATGTTACTATTTTATGGTAAACTATTATATCATTTTCTTTACCAGTATCAGTATGAAACCGAAAACACGAGACAGGGAAATATTCAGCGAAGGGGAGGGGCGTCTTTTTTTATGATCGGTTTGATAGGTGGTAGCGGACTGTACGAGATTCCGGGGTTTAAGGTCAATGAGAGGAGGGCTGTTGAGACACCCTATGGTCTTCCTTCCGATGAATTCATGATTGGTGAATTATTCGGGAGGACCGTGGCCTTTCTGCCGAGACATTCTTTTAAGCATAATATCCCCCCTCACAAGGTGAATTACCGTGCCAATATCCGGGGTTTTAAAGAACTGGGCGCAGAAAGGGTGATAGCTGTCAGTGCAGTGGGCGGCATTAACAGCACTTTAAGCCCGGGTGATATCGTGCTCCTTAATCAGTTGATTGATTTTACAAAGTCCAGGGTAAATACTTTTTATGATGGTGATGATGTGGTGCATGTGGACTTTACAGAGCCGTATTGTCCTGAGTTGAGGGAGAGCTTTATCAGGGCATCAGAAGCCGGAGGGATAAAACTTCAGAGCTCCGGAACATATATATGTGTGGAGGGGCCGAGGCTTGAGACCGCGGCCGAGATAAGTTTTTTCAGCTCCATGAGTGCTGATGTCGTTGGTATGACAGGCATGCCCGAGGCCGTGCTTGCACGTGAGAGTGAATTGTGCTACGTGGCCCTGTCCGTGGTCACGAACCTTGCAGCAGGAATTTCACCTGTGAAGCTTACTGTTAAAGAGGTGGTTGAAGCAATGAACAGAAGTACCGAAGTTGTAAAGACCCTGTTGTCCGGGGCAATCGGACTGGTCCCTCAGAGGAGGGATTGTCCCTGTGGGGAGGCGCTTGAAGATGCAGGAATGTGAGGCCGGAGTGGAGAGTATTCTGATAGTTGAGGACAAGAAGTCCATGGCTGATATGCTGAAGGCTTCCCTCAGCTCAGAGGGTTACAAATGTATTATAGCCCTTGACGGAAAGGAGGGGATAAAGCAGCTTCAGCAGAGGACCGTAGGGGTTGTTGTTACTGACCTTAAACTTCCGAAGAAGGACGGTCTGGAGGTGCTGAAGGCGGCTCAGGCTGAAGACCCCACACTTCCTGTAATAATAATGACCGCATATGGAACCATAGAAGTGGCTGTGGAGGCGATGAAGCAGGGTGCCTATGATTTTATAACAAAGCCTTTTGACATAGATCATCTGCTTGTTATTGTCAGGAGGGCTCTGGAAGTAAGACGGCTTTACCGGGAAAACCTTCTTCTGAAAGAGGAGGTTTCTTCGAGAACAGGCCTTCCAAGGATTATAGGTGTGAGTGACAAGATCAAGGATGTGGTTCAGAAAGTCCAGAGGGTTGCCCCAACAAAAAGTACGGTTCTTTTGCATGGAGAGAGCGGTACCGGCAAGGAGCTCTTTGCAAGGGCGATCCATCACCTGAGTATGGGGAAGGACAACCTCTTTGTCCCCATAAACTGTGCAGCCATTCCACGTGAATTACTCGAAAGCGAGCTGTTCGGACATGAGAGGGGTGCCTTTACCGGCGCTGAGACGAGAAAACTGGGAAAGTTTGAACTCGCGCACAAGGGCACGATCTTTCTTGACGAAATTGCCGAGCTTGAGATGTCGCTCCAGGCAAAGCTTTTGAGGGTCCTTCAGGATCATGTTATTGAACGTGTTGGGGGTACAAGGCCGATTCAGGTTGAAGTCAGGGTGATTGCAGCAAGTAACAAGGATCTGGCCTCCTGTATTCAGGATGGTAAGTTCAGAGAGGATCTGTATTACAGGCTGAACGTCTTTCCCATATTTATCCCGCCGCTGAGGGAGAGAAGAGATGACATACCGATGCTTGCGGAGTTTTTTGTTAATAAATACGCCGCAGAGATGAAGATAAAACCGAAAGCAATATCACGTGAGACCATG
>BDTQ01000307.1 GCA_002898135.1 bacterium BMS3Bbin07 | reverse complement strand
TCTGTAAGAAGGCATTTATTGTCAACAGGTTTGGTGATTTTGGTTTCGGCCTTGGTGTTATCATGGTCTTTCTTACCTTTGGCACCCTTGCTTACCTTCCTGTCTTTGAGGGTGCAGGAAGCATGGCTGCCCAATCCATAAATATACTCGGCATGGACATAAGCCTTATAACCCTGATCGCCCTCCTTTTCTTCTGTGGGGCGGTAGGTAAGTCTGCACAGATTCCGCTTCATGTCTGGCTGCCTGATGCAATGGAGGGCCCCACCCCTGTGAGTGCACTCATCCATGCCGCTACAATGGTCACCGCGGGTGTCTTTATGGTAGCCAGGCTTAATCCCATCTTCAGTCTCTCTCCTGTTGCCATGGGTGTTGTTGCCGTGGTTGGGGCTGTAACCGCACTGTTTGCAGCAACCATAGCCCTTGTTCAGAATGATATAAAGCGGGTGATAGCATATTCCACCATAAGCCAGCTTGGCTATATGTTCATAGCCTGCGGTGTCGGAGCCTATGGTGCAGGTATCTTCCATCTCTATACACATGCCTTTTTCAAGGCACTGCTCTTCCTCTGTGCAGGCAGTGTTATGCATGCCATGGGCGGAGAGGTGAATATGCAGAAGATGGGAGGCCTTAAAAAGTATATGCCCGTAACTTACGCGACCATGCTCCTTGCCTCCCTGAGTATCTCGGGAATCCCTCCATTTGCCGGTTTTTTCAGCAAGGACGAGATCCTCTGGGTAGCATATAATGGGGGAGGTGTGGGGAAGATAGTCTGGGCCCTGGGCGCATTGGCAGCCCTGCTTACGGCGTTTTACTCGTTCAGGCTTATATACCTCACCTTTCACGGAGAATTCAGGGGGACGGAGGAACAGAAACACCATTTGCATGAGTCTCCCGGTACGATGACCATACCGCTGATCATACTCGCTATAGGAGCGGTTGCAGCTGGCTGGATAGGGATACCTCCGATTATATCGTCAATCACAGGAGTCGAACACGCGAGCTGGTTTGCCGAGTTTATGAAGCCTGTTCTGGGACATCCCGACATTGAGGCCTCCCACTCAACAGAGGCCATGGTGATGACATTTTCCGTAGCTATAGCTGTGGTTGGTATAGCTGTTGCGTGGCTGTTTTATATAAAAAGGCGGGAAATTCCGGTAAGCCTTGCGCGGAGATATGGCCTTATATATAAATTGTTATATAACAAGTACTATGTGGATGAGATATATAACCTGATCGTGGTGCGTCCAACGATGTTATTTTCAAGGTATGTGCTGGTCGGACTGACTGACGGTGTCATCATTGAAGGAATAGTAAACGGGGTGCCTGCACTTATTAACCGGTTAGGGGCAAAGGTTAGAAAGATTCAGAATGGTCTGCTGCAGACTTATGGTACAATGATGGCCCTCGGGTTATTTCTGATATTGGCAATAGCATTTATAGTTATCATTAAATAGTGTGCAAATGACAAGTGGCAATTGACAAGTAAAAATGACAAATGACAAATAATATGGGGAATGGATAAATGGAAATAGGATACCCGGTGCTTTCAACGCTTATTTTCTTGCCGGTTTTTGGTGGACTGCTCATGCTCCTTATAGGAAGGAATCAGGAGGGTGTTGTGAAGTGGACTGCGCTGATCTTCAGCACCCTTACCCTGGTGCTCTCACTCCCCCTCTTTACGGAATTCGACAAGACAACCTATATGATGCAGTTTGTGGAACGCAAGTCCTGGATCCCTGACTGGGGTATAGAATATTATGTCGGTGTTGACGGGATAAGCGTCCTCTTTGTCCTTCTGAGTGCACTGATCACGATCCTCTGTGTCCTTATCTCGTGGAACTCAATCAAGATAAAGGTAAAGGAGTTCTATGTCTCCCTTCTGTTGATTGAGGGTGCCATGATCGGGGTCTTCTGCTCCCTTGATTTATTCCTCTTCTACATCTTCTGGGAGGCGATGCTCATCCCCATGTTTCTCATAATCGGGGTATGGGGAGGCCCGAGGAGGGTCTATGCAGCGATAAAGTTCTTTCTTTTCACCCTGGTGGGAAGTATCTTTATGCTCATTGGTATCATTGTCCTCTACCTCAAGGGAGGGACGTTTAACATCCTTGAGCTATCGCAGATGGCGTTGCCTTTTAACCTGCAGTTGTGGCTCTTCTGGGCATTTTTTGCCGCGTTTGCCGTTAAGGTTCCCATGTTTCCCCTGCATACATGGCTGCCTGATGCCCATACCGAGGCCCCGACAGCGGGAAGTGTGATCCTGGCGGCCATCCTTATAAAGATGGGGGCGTATGGTTTCTTGAGGTTCTCACTTCCCCTCTTTCCCGATGCAGCAAGGGCAATGACCCCCATAATGCTTGGTCTCTCTGTGGTTGCCATCATTTATGGAGGACTCGTCTGTTTTGCACAGACTGACCTGAAGAGATTAATTGCCTATAGCTCTGTCAGCCATATGGGTTTTGTAACCCTTGGTATCTTTACCCTCAACTCCCAGGGTATGGAGGGAGGAATCCTCTATATGATAAACCACGGTATCATAACCGGGGCGCTCTTCCTCTGTGTCGGGATAGTCTATGAGAGGACCCACTCAAGAGAGATTGCTGACTACGGAGGGCTTGCCAGTGTTATGCCTGTGTATGCCGGATTTTTTATGCTCTTTACCCTTGCCTCGATAGGGCTTCCGGGTCTTAATGGTTTTATCAGTGAGTTCCTGGTCATCCTTGGAGGTTTCAAGGCGAAAAAGCTTGTCGGTGTCCTTGCTGCTACGGGCATTATAATCGGTGCCGGATACATGCTCTGGCTATATCAGAGGGTCTTTTTCAATGAAGTAAATGAAAACATAGCCCGGATTGAGCCAATGGGACTGAGAGAGGCCCTGCCACTTCTGTCTCTGTCGGTTTTTGTGTTCTGGATCGGCATTTATCCCGATACATTCCTGAGCTTTATGCATGTGAGTGTAAATCATCTGCTTGAGAGAGTCAATTATGGTGTATCAGATACCATGACGGCAATCAAGGGCCTGACCGGAGGTTATTGATATGGATATATCTACTATCGGGCCGCTTCTGCCCGAGATTATCATGGCAGCCTCTGCCCTCCTGGTTCTCCTGGTTGAGCTTGTTATCAGGAAAAAAGAGACAGCAGGGCTCCTGAGCATTATAGCGGTTGCCATTGTGGCCTACTATATCCCTCAGTCTTTTGGCAAGGCATTCGGGGGGATGTTTATATCAGACGGGTACAGCGTCTTTTTTAAGTTTATATTCTTCATAAACCTGATCCTTACAGTCCTGCTCTCAATGAGATATCTTGTGATTGAGAAGGCAAACCACGGCGAGTATTATGCCCTTATCATGTTTTCAACCCTCGGGATGATGATAATGGCCTCTGCAGGAGACCTGATAGTGCTGTATCTGGGCCTTGAATTAATGGCCCTCAGCACCTATATCCTTGCGGGCTTTATCCGTCATGATATAAGGAGTAATGAGGCAGCCCTCAAGTATTTCCTCCTTGGTGCGTTTTCATCCGCCTTGCTCCTTTACGGGATAACGATGATTTACGGGCTGACGGGTACAACGGACATCTCTCTCATAGGGGCAGCGGTGGCGGAGAAGGGGCTTAGCACCCCCATGTTCCTGTCAATCATATTCCTTATGGTTGCTTTTGGGTTCAAGATAGCACTTGCCCCCTTTCATATGTGGGCCCCGGATGTATACGAGGGAGCACCGACATCTATCACTGCCTTTATGTCGGTGGGGCCAAAGGCTGCAGGGTTTGCAGCGTTTGGGAGGGTCTTTTTGACGGGCTTTGGCCCGCTCAGTGCAGACTGGACCGGTATATTGATTGTTTTAAGCATACTGACAATGGCGGTCGGAAATATAATAGCCATACAGCAGAGCAATATAAAGAGGATGCTTGCCTACTCCTCTGTGGCACACGCAGGATATGCCGTTCTTGGGATTATTGTAGGCGGTACAGAGGGAATTGGTGCCATGATGAACTATCTCTTTATTTACGGCTTTATGAATATAGGTGCCTTTGCCGTGGTTATAATGCTTCGGAGTGAGGGGTTCCAGGGAGAGGCTCTTGAGGATTATAAGGGGCTTGCCAGGACCCATCCCCTTGCAGCTGCCATGATGCTTATATTCATGTTCTCCCTTACAGGGATTCCGCCGACAGCCGGGTTTATAGGGAAGTTTTATCTCTTTAAGGCCGTTATTGGTGCCGGGTACATATGGCTTGCAGTAGTTGCCGTTATATTCAGTGCGATTTCCGCTTACTTCTATCTCAGGGTAGTAATGTATATGTATATGCTTGAGCCTGAAGGGGAGGCTGTTACCCTTTCCCTCTCCCCCTCCCTTGGTCTTGCACTCCTTATAACCACACTTGTGGTTATTTTTATAGGTATCTATCCATCTCCGTTACTCTCCTTTGCCCGTCTTGCAGCAGGTTGATAACTAATAATTTCAGGTGCTTTTGAATGATTTTATAAGAGAAGGGTAGTTTTTTATATAAAATTTGACTTTATCTGCTCAAATGTGTTAGTTTAATCCCTTGACTTATTTAATGATAGGGTGTATTCTATAATTAGAAAGAGGAAGAAGTAAAGTTCTTTGAAGGGTATTATTTGATGAAGTTACTCGCTTTCTCCGCGATACCTTAATCAGGGTTTGTTAGGGGCTCGAGAGAACATCCAAAGTATGGGAGTCAGCGATAAATGTGGTGTGCAAGGCCTGAAAGCTCTAAAAGGCTGGAGGGAAAGCCTGAAACATTTATCAAGACACCCACTTAGAGAAGAGCCTCAGAGGCCCAAGATTCCCGGAGGTATCGCGGGGATCAAAAAATAAATCAAATTATCTACAAACAGGATTCTTTTGTCCTGTCGACCTTTTTTATCCATAATGTAGAAAATTATAGAGTTTTATTATTGTTCTTTGAGAACTAAAAAGCAGGTCCCGTTGATTTAAAGAGAAGAAACGAGCAAAGGAAAAAAGATGAGAGTTTGATCCTGGCTCAGAGCGAACGCTGGCGGCGTGCTTAACACATGCAAGTCGAACGGATGCCGCAGTCAACTTCGGTTGAATGCGGGATTAGTGGCGGACGGGTGAGTAACACGTAGGCAACCTGCCCTTTGGACAGGGACAACTTGGGGAAACCCGGGCTAATACCTGATAAGACCACGAACTGGGA
>BDTQ01000306.1 GCA_002898135.1 bacterium BMS3Bbin07 | reverse complement strand
AAAACTTCTCGGTCTTTTTCATAACCAATGCCACCTATGGCATGACCGGCGGGCAGATGGCCCCCACTACACTGCTGGGACAAAAGACTACAACCACTCCTGCCGGGCGTGACCCGAAGAGCGAGGGGTATCCCCTTCCCATGGCCGAGATACTTGCGACCATTGAGGGCGCTGTTCTTATAGCCAGGACAGCCATTGACGGAATAAAGGGCATAAAAGAGACCAGGAGATTAATAAAAAGATCCTTTCAATATCAGTTGGAAGGCAAGGGGTTCAGCATGATCGAGATTCTATCTCCATGTCCGACTGTCTGGAAAAAAACCCCAGTGGAATCACTGCGGTGGTTATCCAGCCAGATGGAATTAGTTTACAGGACAGGGATATTAATAGACAGGTGCCGGGAGTTACAGGATTGGAAAAAAGTATAATCATTTCAGGCTCCGGTGGACAGGGTATACTCTTGTTTGGCCGGCTGATTGCACACACACTAATGATCGAGGGTAAAAATGTCACCTATTTCCCATCCTATGGGGCCGAGATCAGAGGAGGAACTGCTAATTGTAGTGTAATAGTATCCGATGATTTAATTGGTTCTCCGTTGGTCATAAATCCTGATATTTTGATTGTTTTTAATTGTCCGTCCCTTGAGAGATTTCTGCCCAGGCTGCAAAGGGAAGGGGTTCTGTTCTATGATTCCTCTTTAATCACAAGTGATGGATGCGACAGGCTGTCTGTGGTCGATGAAACGTCTGACTTTCATTCTTTTGGAGTGGAGGCATCAGGGAAGGCTGCAGGGCTTGGCTCAATAAGGTATGCAAATATGGTGATGTTTGGTGCACTCCTCAGAAAAACCGTTATCTCAGACCTTTCCAAGGCTGAAAAGGGCCTCAGGGCACTGGTATCTGAAAGACACCGTGCACTTATTCCGGGAAATCTTGAGGCGATAAAAGTTGGTTATGAGTTATAAAAAGCCTGCAAACCGCAAATCCTTACGAATCAGAAAGGCCGCCACACGGGACGTAAGGGAGATACATCGTCTTGTCAATTCTTTTGCAAAGAGAGAACAGATGTTGCCGCGTTCTCTCAACGAGATATATGAAACCCTCAGAGATCATATTGTATGTGAAGATGATGGTGACGTAACAGGTGTTTGTGCATTACATATACTCTGGGAGGACCTTGCAGAAATAAGGTCCCTGGCTGTAAAAGCGGACGCCCAGAGACAGGGAACAGGAAAAAGGCTGGTAAAGAGCTGTATTTCCGAGGCAAAACGGCTCGGCATAGAACGCATCTTTGTTCTTACCTATAATCCTGATTTTTTCAGCTCTCTCGGGTTTGTCGATATAGACAAGTCGGAGTTGCCGCAAAAAATATGGGGTGACTGTCTCAGATGTCATAAGTTTCCGGAATGTGACGAATTTGCCTTGATCAGGAAAGTGTGAGATTGATTTTTATGTATGATTTCTCCCGCAGTCTTTTAATGAGCTTCTTAAGATGTTTATTTACCTCCCTTTCCCTCAGAAGCCTCTCAATATCATCCCGGACATTGTCTATCGGGGTCTTCCCGAACCTTTCCCTGTTTTCATTATAGAACCTCTCGATCTCTTCCGGTGGAATCTTTATAAAAACCCTGACCTTTATATCGATGTACTCTTTAATAAGTTCATCATCTGATTTGCCTCGTAACCTGATTCTCTTTGCCTCCCTGAGCAGGAGTTTTCGGTTGATCAGGGCATTTATAGCCTCTTCTTCAGATAGCCCGGGGGCTGACTTTTTGGCCTTTTCGATGTATTGCATAAAATCCGTCAGGGTAATTGCCTCATCATCAATAAAGGCAACAACCCGGTCAATGAGTTCAGCAGATGAGAGTTGCAGGAATGCTGTCAGTACCAATATCATTGTCAGTACTATCGTCAGAATGTAGTTGTTGTGTTTGGAACCCGCAACCCGCAACCCGTAACCCGTAACTCTGTTATCAGAATGCATGTCCGATACTGAAGTGTACCTCTCCCGCACTTTCACCCTCCTTTCTGTCAAGTTTATGCCCGTAGTCGATCCGTATAGGCCCAACAGGTGTCCTGTATCTTATACCCAGCCCGGCTGTATATCGAAAGGTCAGGTCCATATTGACGGTTTTTGTCCAGACATTTCCTCCGTCAAGAAAACCGACAATGCTAAAACCCCTTCCAACGTAGGTTCTCAGTTCAACACTGGACATCAGAAAGGCATTTCCGCCGGTTGGTGTACCATCCTTACCTTTTGGTCCGAGTGTGTCCTGTTCAAAACCTCTCACAGTATTTCTTCCTCCAAGGAAGAACCTCTCAACAATGGGAAGTTCTCTTGTGTCAGCAAATCCCTGTGCCGCTCCCCCTTTAACTGCAAGTGCAAATGTAAACCGTCTTCCGAGTCTCCTGTAAGCACTTCCATGAATAGTCAACTTTACAAAATCAGTTTCTCCAAGGAGATAAGTGCTTGCAATCTTCAGGGATGTACCAATTAATACCCCCCTGGTAGGGTCAAAAGGGTTGTCCCTGGTGTCATAGAGTGCACCGGTACGTATACTGCTGATAGCGAGTGTGCCTTCGTCTTCTCTTGATAAAACAACATCAGGCTTTAAATCAAAGGTTTCGACGAAGGAAAAGTCATAAGCAATCTGTGCCTTCAGGTTACTGGTCAGGTTTTTTTCAAGTGATACCCCTGAGGAGTTTTTCTTCATCCTGTACCAGACCTCTCCGGTATCGATACTCTTTTCCGTACGGTCCTCTTTGAGGAGGAAGGTGTTGAAGACAACCGGGTTCCCAAATAGATAGGGTTCATGATAACCAAGAACAAATCTTTTCTCCAGCGTGCTCAATTCACCTCTGAGATGTATCCTGCGGTTCATCCCCCATAGATTCCTGTAACTAATGTCAATGGAGCCCTTCAGACCTTCATAGTCATCATATCCAATACTGAATTCAACCACCCCCGGATTGCGTTCAGTGACAGTTATAACGATATCGCGTTTTTTGTCCTTTTTATCGAGCAGTTTAATATTAATATCTTTAAAGAGACCGAGACGATAAAGACGTTTTGTCCCTTCCAAAAGCAATTTGTAGTTAAAGGGTTCGCCTTCTTTATGAATGAGCTCCCTTTCAATAACCTCGGTCCTTGTGAACATGTTTCCCCTGACTATTGTTTTACCGAAATATTCCTTTTCACCTTCCGTAATCCTGAATATGACTTTCACTGACTGCCCCGATGTCATGGCATCAACAGAGACATTTATATCTGTAAAACCCTGTTTCTTATAACTGTCGGTCAAACGTTTTTTTGCATCTATTATATCCAGTTCATTGTAGGGGGCATCCTTTTTTATGTTTAAAATACTGTAGACCTCTTTATCACTAAAAAAGGCGTTGCCTTCTGCTATGATCTCACCAATCCGGAACCGCGGCCCCTCGTTCAGGGTAAAGATTATATCCACTGTTCCTGTTTCCCCGGATATATTGACAGCAGTATCCACAATCTCTGCATTCAGATAACCCAGCGCCCTGTAAAGTCCTGTTATGGTTTCAGCGTCCGGCTTTAAAAAGTCAGGATTATAGGGGGACCCCTCTTTCAGGTTTATAACATTTTTAAGCATCTTTTCACTGATGGAGTTGTTCTCAAATTCTATCTTCTGTATTTTATATACTTTCCCTTCGTAAATGAAAAAGGTAAGGGAAATGGCCTTTTCACTCTCAGTCCTTAAAGGTGCAACCTGGGCATAAATAAATCCCTTCTGATGGTAAAGAGAGAGTATTTTTGCCGAGACTTCTTCAATTAACTCATCCTCAATCTCCTCTGCTTCACTGAAGGGCATTATCTTCAGAAGTTTTGATGTGCTTATCTCCGTATTTCCGTTTATCTCAATCTTCAATCTCTTGCCAGGAGAAACAAGAACTGTAAGAAGACCCTCAGAAAACGTAAAGGGGCCGACTATTGGATTAAGATAGCCCTTTGACTTCAGGTATTCCCTGATTCTCTCCAGGTCTTTTTTTATCTTTTCAACGTTATATATATCACCTGATTCAATGTACATCTTCTGCCGCAGCCATTGATCAGCACCCTTGATCTCAACCCTCCGGATAACGAGGGGCTCACCCTCATTGACTTTTATTTTTATAATCGTCCTGTAAGGTTTTGGAGCTTTTTCCAGAGTCAACGATAGTGATGCCTCCGGAAACCCAATCAGTCCGAGGGAGTTCTTGAGTTCTTTCCTGGCTTTCTCGATGAGGTCATAGCGCATTATACCGTCCTCTTTCAGGATAAACATCTTTTTTATCTCCCTGCCTGAAAGGTATCGGTTGCCGGAGACCTTTATTTTATAAATGTATTCGCGTTCCCTGACCTGAATGAGAAGGGTCTTTCCCGGTGCATAACTGACTGCAATATCCTCAAATATACCCTTTCTGAATGCCCTCTTTATCCCCTCACTTATTGTCCCCCTTTCTATCAATCCCCGACGGATATTCATCAAATAGAGAAGTTCGTCTTTTTTGCACGAGGCAAGTCCTTTAATGGTGATTTTCTCCACAAGGAAACCCTCCGCGGCTTGGACCTTTAAGGGAAGCGTCAGGAAAGACAGAACTATCAGAAGGGCAAACAGCAGGCAGCAGGCACTACGCAATAGTTTCTTTACCTGAGTTTCTACTATCATCTGAACTCCACTCTGAACTTTATATCAGCGCCGAGAGTTCCGAGCTCATCCCGTTCCCCAACAAGTGATATATTGTCACTCAGAAAAAACTCTACTCTCAGGGACTGTTCAGGGGCATTGCCTAACGAGGTTGTATATGTCACATATAGCCTGTCCGTAAGAAGCCTCTTTGAGACCGTAATCTTTGGTCCGATTGTGCCCGTAATTTCAGAGACGTAGGGTTCTACCTGTATCCTGTCAAAGCCTGTAATGTTTCTCAGTCTCTCTTCAAGTGTTTCCTGAAGTTTTCCCGTTAGAAACGATGCAGCCTCGGAAGCGCCAATTCCGCCTTCAAATCCCTTCAGCTTGGTGCCAAGTTCTCCCACGGTCAGGAGGCTCAGGATGTCTATCTCATCAAGCATAGGTTCAGAAGAGAGGGAGAGGTTAAACTGTTCCGCATATCCCTCCAGGGAGAGATGTATCTGATAATCCTTTACCCTTGTACTGGCAACGATATCAAAAAATGGGTTTATCCTCGCCGGGTCGGTAAAGTCGGCACTGGCATTTATTATGGTGAATTCATTATTCCTGAAGAATATCTTTCCCCCTTTCAGCTCTACCCGTCCTATCAGGGAGGGGTTCTTCAATGTGCCCAATATCACAAGGTCGATCCTTGCAGGGGTCGTTGCAAGATTATTGTCTATTATTATATCCTCATCACCATAAAGGTTGATATTAAGTTCAATGGTATCGAGAAGACCGTACTGTTTTTTTTGCAGGGCAGGTTTTTTTGCACTGAGGATCCAGCTTCTCCATTCAATATTCCTTGTATATCTGCCCTTCAGCACCCTCAGATCTCCAATCAGGTATATACCCTCCTGTTTTTTTGCCAGAACCAGGTCTCCCGAGAGTTTGAATGAGACCCCTTCCTCGAGGTATAGGTTGATATTTTTCACAACACCTTCAAAATGGAAATCCCTGAGATTCAGTCCCTTCAGCTGAGCAACACCCCTTACCCTTATGTCTCCGGATGCAAACCTGCCTGAGAGGGTATCAAGGACGATTCTGTTTTCATCAATATAAATATATCCCTTTATGGAAGAGAACCTGTTAGGAATCCCCGTTACAGCAAGTGAAGTTTCCTCAATTGACAGTCCCCCGTTAAATACCGGATCAAGCCACTTACCCCTTATAGCAAGGACAAAGTCGGAATAGCCCCTTATATATTCTATGCCGGATATGAATCCCTTTAATGGACCGAGATATGCCCTTCCGGCAATTGTCATGTCATATCCCTTCTCAAGGTCGAGGTTTCCGTTTATGCTGAGAGCAGCAAGTCCTGTCCTCAGGCTGAAAGAGTTGAATTCAATCCTTGAGCCATCAATTGTCAGCAGAATATCTTCCGTGTTTGTGAAGTTCTGCCCATAGAGATTGAGTTTCAGACTCTTTAACAGTACACTACCCATAACCGAGCTGGAAGTTCCCGAAAGGTTCATCTCCCCTTTCAGGGAGAGAAAGAGATCCTCCGGGATATTTTTTAACGAGAAGTTTTTCAAAAACAAAAGCATTAAATCATCGTATAATCCTTCTGCAATATCTATCCTGGCCTTCCATGGCAGATCGCCGGACGTCGCCATGCTCCCGGTAATTGAGACCTGCTTCCTGAACAACCTGCCCTCGAGTGTGAGCTCCTGATC
>BDTQ01000305.1 GCA_002898135.1 bacterium BMS3Bbin07 | reverse complement strand
CAATCTCTTGAAGAAAGGCACGCTCAGTTTTGTGCTGTAAGGATCAAGGGGATTATGATACAGGAAAAGGCTGATAGCCGAGGCAAGGGCTATCTGGAGGGCAAACTTGTAGCATGCCCTGAGGCCCTTGTGATTCCTCCTGACAACCTTGAGGTAATCATCAGCCAGACCTATAAAACCAAAGCCGGAGGTAGCGGCAATCAGTACCCAGGTATAGGGGTTTTTAAGATCCATCCATAGTAAAGCCGTCAGGAGAATGCCGGCAAGTATCAGGATACCCCCCATGGTCGGAGTGCCGGCCTTTGAGATATGTGTCTTTGGTCCGTCCTCTCTTATCTGCTGCGTCAGGCTGAAACTCCTGAGCCTCGCAATCACAAAGGGCGCCAGCATAAATGTCAGCAGGGAAGCCGTGATTGCAGCAAGGACGGTCCTGAATGTAATGTATCGGAATACATTGAACGGAAAATAGTATTCACTGAGGCCGTATAGAAGTTCGTATAACATTAATCTTCCAGAACCCCCTCAAGCCTCATTCCTCTTGAGCCTTTTATCAAAACCGTATCCTCCTTACTGACCATACCCAACAGTATTTCCCGCGCCTCCCGCGGGTCTCTGACATGCAAGGCCTTTAAATTGCCGTTCCCTGCTGAAAACTCCTCACATGTGTATGACATCAGATCCCCTACTGCAATGAGCACATCCACATTCAGTGTGGCAAGCCACCTGCCAAGCTTTCTGTGGGCCTGCTCCCCGTAAGGGCCAAGCTCAAGCATATCGCCAAGAACCGCCACAGCACGGCCCCTCCTGAGCCTGACCAGCTCCTTTACAGCCTCCTCCATTGAAGCAGGGTTGGCATTGTAGAGGTCACTTATAACCAGTGCACCCTTCAGTTCCTTCAGTTCAAGCCTCATCGGCACACCTCCAAACTCACCAAGAGACGAACTGATCTCACCTATGGGTACATTTAAAAGCCTGCACACAGCCACTGCGGCGAGGGCATTATAAACATTGAATAACCCAAGCACACTGAGTCTCACATCAGCAGAACCTTCATCTTTCAGGTACACCCTGAAGCTTAATCCATCCTCATCATATACAATATCATCCGCCCGGACATCTGCCCCCTCTTTCAGGCCAAAGGTAACAATCCTGCACTGCCCGGGAATATCTTTAATATTAGGGTCATCGGCATTAAGAACCGCTGTCTTCACAAAATCAAGTATCTCATACTTTGTATCACGCACTGTCTCAAGGGAACCGAACCCCTCAAGATGTGCAGGTCCTATGTTGGTTATCACCCCGATGTCAGGTCTGGCAATATCCGACAGTTCCCGTATGTCACCTGCCTTGGTTGCACCCATCTCAAGTACCGCCATATCGTGGTCATCAAGGTCGGTAAGGCAGAGCGGAAGCCCGATCTGGTTATTAAGATTTCCCCTGCTGCTGAGGACCTTATACCGTCCATTAAGGACTACGGTTATCATCTCCTTTGTTGTTGTCTTGCCATTAGTGCCTGTCACACCTATAACACTCACCTGCCTGCTCAACCGCCTGTACCGGGCTATCCGCTGAAGGGCCTGCAGGGTATTATTTACATGAATAATACTCCTTCCCCTTGGCACTACAGGTGGATAGCTCACAATGGCTCCCACACCCTTCTTCAGTGCCTCGTCAACAAAGAGGTGTCCGTCAAATCTCTCTCCCTGCAAGGCAACAAAGAGCTCCCCAACCTTTATTGTTCTTGAGTCTATGGAGACACCACTAAAGGCATCGGCCCCTCTGAGTATAAGCCTGCCTGAAGTTGCCTCCAGTATCTCCGTCAATGCATATCTGCTCATCCTTTAATCCCTGTCATTTATTATTTGTCAATGGTCAATAGTCAATAGTCAATAGTCAATCCCCTGATCGCCTCTCTCAAAATCTCCCGGTCACTGAAGGGATACCGCACTCCCCCTATCTCCTGATACTCCTCATGTCCCTTTCCTGCAATGAGCACAACGTCATCAGTACCTGCAATCCGGACAGCCTCTTCAATGGCCCTCTTTCTGTCAGGCTCAACAATATATTCTCCCTTTTTCATACCCCTTATTATGTCATCAACAATGGCAACGGGATTCTCGGTTCTCGGGTTATCCGAGGTAACGATCGCCGTGTCACTGAGTTCAGCAGCAATCCTTCCCATCTCCGGCCTCTTCCCCCTGTCCCTGTCACCTCCGCATCCAAAGACCGTGATAATACGGCCTCGTGTCAGCCTCCTGAGCGTCTCCAACACCTTTTGGAGGGCATCGGGTGTATGTGCATAGTCGATAATGGCAAGGAACTCCTGACCAGCCCTTACAGACTCCATCCTGCCCTCAACCCCCGTGCACTGCCTCACGCCTTCAACTATCCGTTCCCATCCTATCCCTGAGGCAACAGAGGCCCCAATGGCTGACAGTATGTTATATACATTCGTTACACCAAGCAGCGGGGAACTGACTCGGAATACTTCCGAGCCATATATCACGGTGAAATCAAGGCCCTCAAAACCCTCCTTTATCTCAACTGCCCGAAGCTCGGCATCATCACTGTCAATACCGCAGGTTATGATGCGAAAATCCGCCCCCTGCCCCAGGCCTCCCCTTATCTCGCTAACCAGCCTCCTGCCATAGGGATCATCTATATTAACCACTGCAGCGTGCCGGGCAAGTTCCAGGAAGAGTCTCCTCTTGGCCCTGAAATATGCCTCCATATCTCCGTGAAAATCGAGGTGGTCTCTTGTAAGATTTGTAAATACAGCGATATCAAAGTCCGTAAAGTCGACCCTCTTCAGCGAGAGTGCATGTGATGAGACCTCAGCTACTGCATGGGTTATGCCTCTGTCAAGCATATCCGCAAGCATCCTCTGAAAATCCAGAGCTTCCGGAGTAGTAAACCTGCCCCTTAACTCCTGGGTGCCAAGGATATATCTTATAGTGCCGAGCAGGCCTGCCCTTATACCGTTAGCTGACAGGATTGTGTGGAGTATGTAAGATGTAGTGGTCTTGCCGTTGGTCCCGGTAATACCTGTAATGGAGAGCCTACCTGAGGGATGGCCGTAAAACCTGTCGGCAATACCTGCCATGGCAGTGTATATATCCTGCACCTGCACATACGGGACATCCACTGTCAGGGGGAGTGGGCTCCCGGACACAATGGCCCCCGCTCCCCTCATCAGGGCATCCGTGATAAACTCATTGCCGTCAAAATGCTCACCACTCACAGCAAAAAAGAGGTCTCCCTCTCCGACATTCCTTGAATCGCAGGAAAGCCCCTCAACAAGACAGTCACCTGTAACAGCAACCGGCATCAATCCCTCTATAAGTTCACCGAGTCTCATAACCATACAATCAAAAATCCTGACTCTCCTGCCCACCCCTGACGGGCTGCCCCATCACGAGTATATTATTGTCTCCCCTGTCTTCCATAGGTATAAACCTGTATGTAAGGGCCTTTTCGGCTATGGCCCTGAACACTGGCGCTGCCACCTGTCCTCCATAATATTCTCCTCGCGGTTTCCATATAACCACTATTATGGCAAACAACGGGTCATCAGCAGGGACAAAACCGACAAAGGAGCTGACAAAATCCCTGCGGGAATATCTGCCTGTGCGGGGGTCAATCATCCGTGATGTCCCTGTTTTCCCTGCAACCGTATTGCCGTAAACAGACGCCCTCGGTGCAGTACCCCCTTCTTCAGTAACGGTTACGAAGGCCTCCCGCAGGCGCTTTACCGTCTCTCCTGAAATAACTCTCACCCGCTCAGGCCTGTTCTCCTGCTGCAGCACCCTGCCATCGGGACCGAGGGTCTTTGCAACCACATAGGGTCTTACCAGATAACCGCCATTGGCAATCACAGAATAAGCCCTCAGCACCTGAAGGGGTGATACCAGCACCTCATATCCTATTGCCATAGCCCCTATAGTCGTTCCTGACCAGCGCTGAGGGGGTTTTACAACACCTGATACCTCTCCTGTAAGGTCAATCCCTGTCCTTTCTCCAAAGCCAAAAACCTTCGCATATTTATAAAACCTCTCGGGGCCAAGCTTGAGGGTCATCTTAACAGCACCCACATTTGACGATTTCTGTATTATCTCCCGTAGAGTAAGTATCCCGTGTTTATGGGTATCCCTTATCTTTTTACCCCCCACTTCTATCTCTCCTTCAGAACAGTCAACCTCTGTATTCAGCGTTGCTATCTTTTCTTCAAGTGCAGCGGCAGCCATGACGATCTTGAAGGTTGAGCCAGGCTCATAAAGGTCTGTAACGGCCCTGTTCCGTCTATTGGCTGCCCTGTATGCACCAGGCTTGTTCGGATCAAAGGTCGGCCTGTTTGCAAGGGCGAGTATCTCTCCGGTATGGGGGTCCATCATTATTGCAGTGGCAGATTGGGACTTCCACTTCTTAACCGCACTCTCAAGCTCTGACTCAACAATATATTGTAACCCTTCATCAATGGTGAGCACAATACTGTTACCTATCGACTCGTAATCATCACCCCTGTAAAGTATGTTACCACGGGCGTCCCTGGCAAGATAAATCCTCCCGCCATCAGCGGTAAGTGCGCTGTCATACCTCTTCTCCACACCCTCCCGGCCACGATTGTCAATATCAATAAACCCCAGCACATGGGAGGCAAGAAAGCCCTTGGGGTAAAATCTCTCCGAATCCGGCTCAATACCTATACCTTTAAGTTTCAGCTTCAGTACTGCTACTGCCTGTTCAGGCGATACCCTCCGCGCAAGCGATACATAACGTTTTTTTTCTTCCTTCAGTTTATTTCTGAGAGTGGATTTGTTGGTCTTTATAACCCTGCTGAGCCTCCGGGCAACATACTCAGGGGAATCAATCATGGAGGGATCACCATAAAGGGAGAGACGGTCGAGGCTTACAGCCAGCTCCCTGCCTCTGCGGTCATATATCCCGCCCCTTCTTACAAGGATATTCTGTCCCTTTGTATGCTGTATTGTCGCAAGCCTCAGGAGCTTTTCATGATCAAACAGCATGAGTTCAGCAAGCCGGGCAAAAATGATCAGAAATCCGACTGCGATCACCGTAGCTATAATAAGCGGCCGTCTTTTCATCCCCCGACTCCCCTTAATAGCTAACAGGTAAGTTTACAGGCCTGCAAGCTGATAAAGTTAACTACCCTTCTACTTCCCACTCCCCTCTATCAGGGGAACCCTTAATACATTACAGTCATTTATCAATCATCATTTATCAATCATCAATCATCAATCATCAATCATCAATCATCAATCATCAATCATCAATCATCAATCGTAAATCGTAAATCGTCACTTATCATTTGTCATTGCTGCAATTCCGGGATTTATCTTTCCCTCAGACCAGCCGTGTATGGTGTTGGGCCACGATCGCTTTTAACAAAGAAAACCCTTTTCCTGTCGGGATAAACAAGACCCATACTCTTGCCTGCTATATACTGGATCTTCTCCATGGAGGCTATCTGGGCCCTCTTTGCAATCAGCTCCCGCCTCTCCTTTATCAGAGTGGCCTTCTGCTTCTGTAACTGTCCCAACTCATACTCAAAGGCAGTAACATTGGAACGAAGCCAGACAATGGAAAAAAGGAGAAAAACAGCAATGACAATCAATAACGGCTTGACAAGCCAGCCTAGGAGACTTCTTCTCTTTCTGTAAATCATAGCTTCTCCGCCCCCCTTAGTTTGGCACTCCTTGAAGAGGGATTCCTCCTCTGTTCATCTCTGAGAGGAATGATCGGCTTCTTGTTAAGCCTTACCAGAGCCCCTTCCTGCCTCTCGGCAGCAAGGATAAATCTCTTCACAATCCTGTCCTCAAGAGAGTGATAGGTTATCACACAGAGACGTCCACCCTTTTTCAATATTTTCAGGGCATTTGAGAGCCCCTCAGACAGTTGGTTCAATTCGTCATTTACAGCAATTCTCAATGCCTGAAAAGTCTTTGTAGCCGGATGAGTCCTTCCCCGTCTTCTATATACCCGCTCGACAATGGCGGCTAACTGCAAACAGGTTTCGATCCTCTCCCTCTTCCTCTGCCTCACGATTTCCCTTGCTATCTGCAATGCCTTCCTCTCCTCACCGTACTCCCTGAGAATCCTCTCTATATCACGTTCGCTCCACTTATTGACTATATCCCCGGCTGTTAACGGCAAATCCCTGTCCATCCTCATATCAAGGGGCTCCTTTGAATTAAAGCTGAACCCGCGACTCTCATCCTTCATCTGTGTCATGGAAAGCCCAAGGTCCATAATAACTCCGTCTATCCCGTGATACCCCATGGCCATTACCTTGTCTGCCATCCCGGAAAAACTCCCGTGCACATACCTGACCCTCGGGTCAT
>BDTQ01000304.1 GCA_002898135.1 bacterium BMS3Bbin07 | reverse complement strand
TGATGACAGTGCAGCTGTCAGTGATATTACGGGTGCCAGATAAAAGACCGGCTTGTCCGCATTTGTGGGGATAATATCCTCCTTGAAGAAGAGCTTGAGCATGTCTGCAACCGGCTGCAGCAGCCCGTGCGGCCCCACTTCCATCGGCCCCATCCGCACCTGCATATGCCCTATCACCTTGCGCTCAAAATAGGTCGCATATGCAACGTGAAACATGGCCACGGCAACGACAATAACTATCTTGAGGACAATAGCCCCTACATTCAATATGGTATCAAATATCCCCGGCTGCATCAAAAACTCAAAGGCACTCATACCAGCACCTTCTCCACTCTCACGGTATTATCCCTGATATACAGAGACCCGATAACTGGGCCTGTTGAGAAACCAATCAACCCCATGGCACCGAAGCCCTCAAAGGTATTGGAAAGCAGCACCTGACCATCAGGCACGTCTTTATTCAATTTCACTTTCAGCTCAAGCACTCCCCGTTCATTGCTTATCCGTGCCTTCTCACCCTCTGCAAGTCCAAGCCTCTCTGACAGCACGGGATTTATCATTAAATAAGGTTCCGGATAGATACTGAGCAGGGCCTTTGACCTTCTGCTGAATGTACCCGAGTGATATAAAGATCTCTCTATCATTAAATAAGGCTTTTCGGAATCCTGGACATGGGGCAGATCCTCAAGCCCCTCAACTGAAAAATCACCTTCCATCCCCCTCAAGGGCTCGCCGGAATAGGGCCAGACGGCCTTTCCGTCTGCGATATCCTCGTAACCGAGCCCGGCGTGAAGGGCTGAGACATGCATTATCTCCTCCCACACATCCTCCACCCTGTGGTATTTCCTTGTCATTCCGAATCTCTCGGCAATATCTGCAATGATCTTCCAGTCATCCCTGCCATAGGATGCCAGCTTGCCTCTCCTGGCCTTCCTGACCCGCTGCACCCGCCTTTCAAGGTTTGTAAATGTCCCCTCCTTTTCAGGCCAAGCCGTTGCAGGCAAAACCACATCCGCAATCCCGGCAGTCTCCGTAAGGTGAATATCCTGAACCACAAGCAGTTCCAGATTTCCAAGTGCCTTCTTCACCCTTGCACTATCGGGAATATTAAAGAGCGGGTTCTCACCCATAACATAGAGGGCCTTCAGTCCTCCGGTTTCAGCCTCATTTATCATCTCAAAAAGGGTCAACCCCCTATCCTCCGGTGCCTTCATACCAAGTGCATCCTCTATCTTGTGCCTGAACATCTCAAGCTCAACCGGCCTTCCCCCGGGCAGGAAATCCGGCAAACAACCCATATCCATCACGCCCTGATAATTCGGCCTTTCGGAAAGGAGAAAAATCCTCGCATTTATCAGATAGGCTATTGCACCGAGAAGGAAGAGGTTTTTGGATGCCCTTTCCCTCTGTATGATATCAGGACCTATAACTACAACAGAAGTTGCCATCCCTGCAAGGTCATCAGATGCCCTCGCAATATCTTCAGGTGATATGCCCGTCACTTCCATATCCTCATCTGATGGTATCCTGAGGCTCCTTAGTTTGGCCTCTACTGCCGTATTCTCACCACTGAGTGCCTTGCCTTTCAGAAGTCTGCCCACAATGGCTGAGAGCACAATCTCCTCCGAGTATGGCGTGGGCATCAATTCGTAAGCTACAAACCTCTTTAACCCTCCAGGGGCGCCAAGGGCTATAACCTTACCGCCACTTCTCCACGAAGCCCTTATCTGAAGCCCGAGTATTGGATTTATCGCCGTGGGATCGCCGCCAACAACAAGGACACCATCCGAGTTGGCTATACCGGAGATAAGGTTTGCCGTAATTCCCTGTCCGAATATACTCTCAAGATAGGTCTCTGCCGGGGCATAATAATTCCTCGCAGAGGAATCAATGTTGTTTGAACCAATGACGAACCTGATAAATTTCTGCAGCATGTAATTATCTTCATTTGTGCATCTTCCCGATGCAATGGCACCAATAGCCCTTCCGCCAAACGCATCCTTTATCTCTTTAAGACGCCTTGCTATAAAGGTAATCGCCTCTTCCCAGCTTACCTGCTTCAGTTCTCCATCCACCCTCATAAGGGGGGTTGTAAGCTGAGCCTCACTCTCAACATATTCATAACCAAAACGCCCCCTTACACACAAAAGGCCTTTATTGAACCCAACCTCGGCCCTTGGTATGGCCCTTATTATGGAGTTTTCCCTCATTTGCAGAACCATGGAGCAACCCACACCGCAGAAACCACATACGGTCTCTATCTCCTTCTCAACAAACCAGGGTCTGTAAGTATGCCTGTGAAGCCTTGACATTATCGCACCAACAGGACATACCGTGAGACAGTTGCCACAATACTCACAGTTGTATTTACCACCGGAGAAGGGCTCTACAAATGAATGGCTGCCTCTTCCTGTCACTGAAATGGAATACGAAGCCTGAAGGTCATTACACATCCTTACACACCTCGTACAGAGCACACACCTCTCCATATTCCTCACAATAATCGGATCATCAAAGCTCTCCGGGTGCCGTCTCTTCCCCTCTGCAAAACGGCCTGCCTCAGGCCCGTAGCGTGCAACAAGGTCCTGCAGGTCACACTCCCCTGCCTTGTCGCAAAAGGGACAGTCAAGGGGATGGTTGATGAGCAGAAATTCGAGTACTGAACGCCTTGCAGCCTTTATCTGATCAGTCTCTGTCCTGACCACCATACCGTCTGCCGTCATAAGGGTGCATGAAGTCTGCAATTTGGGAAGCTTCTCCACCTCCACAAGGCACAACCTGCAACCGCCAAAGGGAGTCAGTCCCTCAAAGTAGCAGAGCGTCGGTATGATGATACCCGCCTGTTTTGCCGCCTCAAGGACAGTCACAGGGTTTTCGAGTTCAACATCTCTTCCGTCTATGGTTACCTTAATCATCTTCCTTTTATCCGGTTGTCAGGTTACAGGTCATAAGCTTCAGCTTTTAAACCCATATCCCCTGATTATCCGGCACTCTGTGAGTCTTTATTTACCATACATTTTTTATTCGTGATATGATACATGAACTCATCAGAGAAATTCTTTATAAACCCGAGAACAACACCTGCAGCGCCATCACCCAATGGACAGAAGGTCTTTCCGGTAATGCTGAGTGCTATATCCTGCAACAGCTCTATATCACCCTCACGACCAAATCCACCCTCGATTCTTTCAAGTATATCCCTCATCCATCCGGTGCCTTCGCGGCACGGCGTACATTTACCGCATGATTCATGCTCAAAAAACCTCATCGCCCGCCAGCAGACCTTCACCAGGCATACGGTGTCATCAAAAACCATAACCGCCCCTGAACCAAGCATGCTGCCACGCTTTGGAAGATTAACAAAGTCCATGGGGCAATCTATTCCATCGGGTGTCAGCACCGGCGTTGAGATACCACCCGGAATCACTGCCTTGAGTTCCCGGCCACCCCGTACGCCACCGGCATGGTCATATATAATCTCCCTGAGGGTGGTTCCCATCGGTAACTCATAAACACCTGGTCTTTCAACACAGCAGCTTACAGAAAAGAGTTTCGGCCCTGGACACTCGGGGTTTCCTATTGCAGCATACTTTTCAGCACCTATGGATACAATTAACGGTATGTTCGCCAGGGTCTCCACATTATTGACAATTGTAGGCATTCCCCAGGCACCGACATTAACGGGAAAAGGAGGCTTGATCCTCGGCTGTCCCCTCCTGCCCTCTATTGAATCTATCAGTGCAGTCTCCTCTCCGCAGATATAGGCCCCGGCACCCTGATGAACGCTAAGGTGAAACCCAACCCCCTTCCCGGCTATATTATCTCCAAGATACCCGGTTGCATACGCCTCTTCAATTGCCTTCTCAAGGACAATCTTTGCGTAAGGGTACTCACCCCTGAGATATATGTACCCCATCTCAGACTTGAGGGCATGGGCGGATATTACCATCCCTTCAATAAGGAGGTGTGGATTTTTTTCGAGTATGGGCCTGTCCTTAAATGTCCCGGGCTCGCCCTCATCAGCATTACATATAAGGTATTTCGGAAATTTTACGTCTCTGGAGGCAAAATCCCACTTCATGCCTGTAGGAAAACCCGCCCCGCCCCTGCCCCTCAGCCCTGCTGCCTTGACTTCTGCAATAATATCCGCAGGCTCCATCTGAAGGGCCTTGTTCAGGGACTCATAGCCACCAACCTTCAGGTATACCTCAAGGCTGGCTGACGCCGGATTTTCGATGTTTTTTAACAGAAATTTTTCCATAACCTTAATTGAATTCAGCTACGAATTGACACTAATTCACACTAATTCCAAACTGAATAATACTTCGTTTAAAGATTTCCTGTTGCCAAAGATTTCAGGTTTTATTCGTACTCCTCAAGTATCTCCACTATATTGCCCTCGGTAAGGTCAGAGTGAAAGTCCGTATCCACAAGCATTGCAGGTGCCCTGTCACAGGCTCCTATACACTCCATTATTACCAGCGAAAACCTTCCGTCCCCGGTTGTCCCGCCGGGTTCAAGCCCGTATTTACCCTTCAGGAAGTCCACAAGGCTTTCCGCACCCATAATCATACAGGCCACATTGGTGCATAACTGTATAAGATGACGCCCCATTGGCCGGTGTTTATACATGGAATAAAAGGTTGCCACCCCCTTTACAGTAGCCTGTGGCAGGTTCAGGGCACTGGAGACCCTCTCAAGGGCCTCCTGGCTCAGCCAGCCCGCATCTTCCTGTGCAATATAGAGTGCAGGGAGCAGGGCACCCCTCCGGTCGGGGTACTTCTCTGTTAAAGCTCTTATCTCTTCAAAAATATCCATGATATGTTAGTTTTCCTGATTTTCAGCTTTTGACTTTCAGCTTTTTAATTGTTACCTGTCACATTCTCCAAGCACTATATCGATTGTGCCGATATTGGCTACAACATCAGCCACCAGCCCCCCCTCACAGAGCCTCGGAAGTAACGAGACATGGACAAAGGAAGGGGCCCTTACCCTCATCCTGTAAGGCTTTCCCGTACCATCACTTACAATGTAGAAACCAAGCTCACCCTTAGGAACCTCGGTGGCAACGTATATCTCACCTTCCGGGGCAGCCATCGGCCCTTTTGTTATCAGCACAAAATGGTGTATCAATGATTCCATGTCCGCCAGGACCCTCTCCTTTGGCGGCAATGTGAATTTAGGTGCATCAGGAGTCATTACAGGACCACGCGGAAGTCTCTCAATGCACTGCCTGATTATCCTGATTGACTGTCTCAGTTCTTCCATCCTGCAGCGGTATCTATCATACACATCCCCGTTCTTGCCTAAAGGCACATCAAAGTCGACCTTGTCGTAGGCATCATAGGGGAAACGTTTTCTTATATCATAGTCAACTCCGGACCCCCTGAGTACCGGCCCGCTGAGACCCCAGTTTATTGCCTCCTCTGCCGAGATCACACCAATCCCCTTTGTCCTCCCAAGCCAGATACGGTTCTTGTCAATAAGGGTCTCGTACTCTTCAATCCTCTTTGGAAACTCATCGGTAAACTTATACAGGCTGTCTATGAACTCCTGGGAGACATCGTTTCTGACCCCTCCAATCCTCGGATAACTCACGGTCAGCCTTGCACCGCAGAGCATTTCAAAGAGGTCAAGCAACCACTCCCTCTCCCTGAAAGAGTAAAGGAATACGGTCATTGCACCAAGGTCAAGGGCATGGGTGGCAACCCAGATGATATGGCTGCTGATACGGGTCATCTCACAGACTATTGTCCTGATAAACTTTGCCCTGTCAGGCGCCTCAATCCCGAAAAGCCTTTCCACGGCAAGACAATAGCCAACGTTATTGGACATTGAAGATATATAATCAAGCCTGTCTGATAAGGGCAATGCCTGCAGGTAGGTCATACCCTCGGCAAGTTTTTCAACCCCGCGGTGAAGATAACCCACATGGGGGGTGCATTTAACAACTGTTTCTCCGTCAAGTTCAAGCACGAGTCTGAGAACGCCGTGGGTGGATGGGTGCTGGGGGCCCATACTGACGGTAAGCTCTTTGGTCTGAAGCGATTTCTCTATCCCTGCCACGAAAACTCCTTAAACTTTTTCGCCTTGTCAAGAACCTCCTGAAAGCCCGGCCACTCTCTCTCTGGCCCCCCTTCAGGATAGTCCTTCCTTAATGGATGGCCCTCCCAGTCCTCAGGCATCAAAACCCTGCTGAGATCAGGATGACCGGTAAACCTTATACCGTACATGTCGTAACACTCCCGCTCATGCCAGTTGGCGCCAATCCAGACAGGCACCACAGTGTCAATATAAGCCTCATCTTCACTAACCGTGGCCTTAAGCCTCAGCATGTGCTGGTGTCTCATTGAGTACAATGTATAAACAACCTCAAACCTCACAGGTTTTTTACCGAGATAATCCACTCCGCAGATGTCTTTAAGGTAGTCAAATCTGAGGTCAGTCTCATCATGCAGCCAGCGGCAGATCTCGACAATTCTCTCCTTCTTTATTGCCACAGAGAGCTGTTCCCTGAACTCTACGACATCCAGGACTTCGTCGGGAAATCTCTCCTTAATCCTCCCTGTTATCTCCAGCGGCTCCAACGGAAATACTCCTTTCTGATCTTTTCCTGCAACTTTCCAATTCCGTACATAAGTGCCTCAGGTCTTGGTGGACAGCCAGGCACAAACACATCCACAGGAAGGAAGCTGTCACAACCCTGAACAGTGCTGTAGGAACGGAAGATACCACCCGTACATGCACAGCTCCCCATGGATATCACATACCTCGGCTCCGGCATCTGGTCGTAAATCCTCCTGACAATCGGTGCCATCTTTTTGGTAACGGTTCCTGCAACTATAAGAAGGTCAGCCTGCCTCGGAGACCCCCTGAAGATCATGCCAAGACGGTCAACGTCATAATGACTTGAACCGGCGGTCATCATCTCAATGGCACAGCAGGCAAGCCCAAAGGTGACGGGCCAGAGTGAAGAGACCCTTCCCCAGTTGATGAGCTTGTCCATAGTGGTGATAATGGTATTGGCTCCCGGGATTATCTTAACCCCTTCTTCAACCTCTACCATTGTAGTCGTAGTATCAATTATCATCAAACCAACTCCTGTTTGGGATTGTCAATCCTTATTCCCACGTAAACGCCTCTTTCCGCCATGCATACACATAGCCCAC
>BDTQ01000303.1 GCA_002898135.1 bacterium BMS3Bbin07 | reverse complement strand
AATCGATATAGGTGCCCGCAGAAGCTGCAACACTCAGGAAGTCCATTCCAACTCTGTAATTGCTTGCACCCGAGGTAGTTACAATGCTCCCATCGGTTAAGTATGCCACTACATAGAAATCACTATAAGAACTGTAACCAGTTGAAAACCAGGTTCCATCATTCGACGTAAAATCAACTATTACGCCCTGCGCATCAGCATTTGGGCCAGCCCACAAGCCAACATTATCATAAATGTAGTAACCGCCATAACTATAACTGCCGGTCATATCTGAACAGTTATAGCTACCTGTAGAGCAATCTAAATAGAGAGCGTCATACCCATTGTAATCTAAAAAGCTGATGCCCGGAATATCGGTTACAGGCGCTCCGTCTGCTCCATCTTCAAAATCGATGAAGAAAGCGGTTGCGTTACCAACCATTACGAGACTTACTACTAATGCAAACACAAACGTTAACATTGTTTTCACTATTTTCATTTTCTCCTCCTCCTTTCTTTCAAGATTTTCTCTTAATAAGAGATTTCGTATCATTTTTGCCTCCTTGAATATTTTTTTAACTTAAATTAAAAGTAATTGAATTAGAAAGCTCTATTTTAGTTAATGTTATGCAAGAGATATGCCAGCTTTAGAGATATCCTCTGTAACTTATTGAATTCAAAAGGAAAAAATAGCATTGCAGCCTTTTACCAATCCTTTACCAATATTGAGTCATTTGCTTTTAGTGCAAGAAAGTCCGACAGTATTCCTGCTAAGCAACGGTAAATCAGAGCGACCTAACGGATGTAACCCCTTAACTTTAAAGAAGATTTAATCAAAATCCTTCAATAAACAGGAAGCGTTTCTTATAGTGTAAAAGGTTTTTTTGAAGTAAAGAATTCCGACACTTAAAGTATGACATTATGAATATAGAAGAATTAAAAAGGCTAATTTCCCCGAGTTTACAGAGGTGTCTTTGTTTCATCAGGATTTTCTCTGACCATTGAGATATGTTCCTTTTCCCTCACAATCCTGAATCCCAATATCTCTAATGCCTTTATTACCCTCCGTTTTGGAGCATCAACAGGAAATTTTGACATCTAACTTTCTACCCCTGCCTCCGCTACAAATGCCTCAAGGACTGGTTGGTCAACTTCAAGAACTTCTTCCCCAAATGTTTCTATATGGAATTTTCTTGCGGACTTTACATCCGCAAGAGCTTCTTCATAGGTATCTCCCTGACCTACCACTACACCCTTAAGACCTAAAGGATACGCAACATATCCGTCAGGGTGTTTTTCTACTATTATTTTATATTGCTTTATCATGCTTCCTCCATTTGCCAATTTAGTGATATTTATATTTTAACATAAGCCATGTTTTATTCCTTTAAGATAATTATGATATTACTGTCCAATTCAACCAACGTGTTGCTTCCTGCAGTTAAGAAAGGGGGAGTAGTCATTTAATCGTTAAGAAAAGGCACACACCCCTGCACCCCTCTTGATAGAGGGGAAAAACTTGCCCCCCCCGGCCTTATCAGGAGGAATGGAACATGAAAGAACGAGTTTTTCGGCATCAAATCTTTACTCGTTTACTTGCAATTGTTGGCTGAAAACCTGATAATACTAAGAACCGGTAATGCAGAAACGGGCTCTTCCGGAGCCCGACCAGCCAGGTTAAGCAGTTACAATACTTTTAAAATTCAGGAGGTTTTAAAGCTAATGATTGAGGACAAAGTTGTAGTTGAGGATTTTAAGGTGGCGGATATTTCCCTTGCAGAATGGGGAAGGAAGGAGATATCCATTGCCGAAACCGAAATGCCTGGTTTGATGGCACTTCGTCAGGAATTCGGACAGGAAAAACCACTTAGTGGAGCCCGGGTAGCAGGGTGTCTCCATATGACGATACAGACTGCTGTATTGATAGAGACCCTGGTTGAATTAGGGGCTGAGGTCCGCTGGTCATCGTGCAATATATTTTCGACACAGGATCATGCTGCTGCTGCCATAGCAGCCAGTGGTATTCCGGTATTTGCGTGGAAGGGAGAAAGCGAGGAAGAATATGACTGGTGTATAGAGCAGACGCTCTTATGGCCTGACGGAAAACCGCTTAACATGCTTCTTGATGACGGCGGGGACCTTACCCAAATTGTACATGACCGCTACCCTGAGTATCTGAAGGAAATCCGCGGTATTTCCGAGGAGACGACCACCGGAGTTCATCGTCTTTATGAAATGATGCGTGAAGGCACCCTTGGCTGTCCTGCCTTTAATGTAAATGATTCCGTCACAAAGTCGAAGTTTGACAATCTGTATGGCTGCCGTGAGTCCCTGCTTGACGGGATAAAGAGGGCCACAGATGTAATGATAGCCGGTAAAATAGCGGTTGTAGCCGGTTATGGTGATGTCGGCAAGGGATGCGCCCAGTCTTTAAGGGGTCAGGGCGCCAGGGTTCTTATTACCGAGATAGACCCGATATGTGCACTTCAGGCTGCCATGGAGGGCTATGAAGTTGTTACCATGGAGGATGCCGCACCCATTGCGGATATATTCATTACAACTACGGGCTGCAAGGACGTTATCTGCAGGCAGCATATGGATGTGATGAAGGACCAGGCCATAGTCTGTAACATAGGTCATTTTGATATAGAGATTGATGTTGCCTCGGTATTTAACGATCCATCGCTCAGGAGGGTAAATATAAAGCCGCAGGTTGATCAGGTGATCTGGCCTGAGGGCAAGGCCGTAACAATACTTGCCGAAGGGCGTCTTGTAAACCTGGGATGTGCTACGGGTCATCCTTCTTTTGTTATGTCAAACAGTTTTACGAACCAGGTTATGGCTCAGATGGAGCTCTGGAATAACCCTGACAATTACGAAAACAAGGTATATGTGCTCCCAAAGCATCTGGATGAAAAGGTTGCACAGTTGCATCTGGGAAAGTTGGGTGTGAAGCTGACTACGCTTACCGATGCCCAGTCTGAGTATCTCGGAATTCCCAGGGAAGGACCGTTCAAGCCAGACTACTACAGGTATTAAATTGAAATAAGGTCGGTTTGATTATCAGGTACAGGAGGTGTGCTTCTTTATGACCTGCCCTCCTGTATCTGCATTAAAGCGGCATGATCACCTGTTTTTTAGATTGGAACAAGAAAATACTTCAGACAGGATTTACAGGATATTCATGATACTTGTTTAAAATAGAGACTTTTTGATAAATAGTCTTTATCCTGTTCATCCTGTCTAAAACTTCTCCTTACCGATAGGTCAGGTTCTTTTTGTTTTTGTCTTTCTCGGCGCCTTGTATATAAACCAGTCTTCCTTGGTTATCTCATGAAAATAGTCTGCCTCATCAATTAATATCTTGGCAGTTGTTTTTCTTACAGCAGCAATTTCAACCCTTACACCCTCCCCTTTCAGATGCGTAACCAGGTCCACAAAATCTGCATCACCCGACATTATGATAATGGTGTCACCTTTGAGGCAAGCTGTGTTGCCTTGATGGAAAGGGGAATATCGGCTGACTTGTGACACGGAAGAACCGACCCATAATAATTTTCGTGCAGCCTTTCGGCGAATTTGGAAGAGATGGACTTGCCTTCCCGAAAATAAAGCAGCCTGTTCAATCCCCTGTCATTAAGCAATTTCGGTATCAGCTTATCAAAATTGATCATTGTATTTTTTGACTTGGAGAGCTCGTGGATGCTCCGTTCAATATTATTCCCGTCGCAAAGGATAGCTACCGATTGATTGATTAGTATATTTCCCATAATCCTTTTTTAGTCATAAAGATTTAACTGACAAATATGTTTTATTCAAAACATTGATAATATACAATATCATAGAAAAGGCTAAAAATCAAGCTCACTGTTCGGTAATCTTCCGTAAAACAATGTCATTTCAAACCCTTAACGAAGGTCTTCTGCCATCTTTCGGATTTCAAGCAGACGCCTGACTGCCTCATCAGGGGTCAGGGATGAGGTGTCAATGCCGAGAAGTTTATTTACAATCGGCTCATAGTTTACTGAAAACAGGTCAAGCTGGGACGCCTTTTTGCGGGTATTCCTGCCCATAACCCTCGGGGTGCCGAATTCGGTGAATTCTGATTTTTCAAGATTATTCAGCACCTCCTTTGCCCTGTTTACCACAGGCTCGGGCAATCCCGCCAAGCGTGCCACCTGAATTCCGTAGCTCTTGTCGGCAGGGCCCCGCTCGATCTTTCTCAGAAATATTATCTCATCACCCCACTCCTTGACGGAGATATTGTAGTTTTTGACTCCGGACAGTGTAATTCCAAGCTCTGTCAGCTCATTATAATGGGTTGCAAAGAGGGTCCTTGCACCAATCTCGTTTGCTATATGCTCTGCTATTGCCCATGCTATGCTTATTCCATCAAAGGTGCTCGTCCCCCTGCCCACCTCGTCGAGTATTATGAGGCTCTCTTTCGTTGCATTATAAAGGATATTTGCGGTCTCTATCATTTCTACCATAAACGTACTCTGCCCCTTTGCAAGGTAATCCGAGGCCCCGATCCTTGTAAATATCCTGTCCACAACCCCTATTTTGGCCTCTGCAGCAGGGACAAACGAGCCGACCTGGGCCATCAGCACAATCAGTGCAACTTGCCTCATGTACGTTGATTTCCCCGCCATGTTCGGACCTGTTATGATCAGGAGCCTGTGGTCTTCCGTATCAACATAAGCGTTGTTCGGGATAAACTTCTCATCAGAGGCGCCCCTCTCAAGCACAGGATGCCTTCCGTCTGTGATTTCAAGTCTTCCCGTGCTGTCAATCAGGGGTCTTTTATAGTTGTATCTTCTTGCAGTCACTGCAAGGGAGAGAAGGAAGTCAAGCTCTCCTATCGCCTGTGCAGTCCTGAGAAGGTCTTCTATTGAATGAGATACCTCTTCAAGCACCTCCATGAAGACTTCATACTCAAGGGCCTTGAGCCTCTCCTCAGCTCCAAGCACCCTGTTTTCGTATTCCTTTAATTCAGGGGTTACATACCTCTCAGCCCCCACAAGTGTCTGCTTCCTGATGTAATGTTCGGGCACCATATGGAGGTTTGACTTTGTAACCTCGATATAATAACCAAAGACCCTGTTATAACCGATCTTCAGAGACGATATACCCGTTGACTCCTTCTCTTTCACCTCGAGCCCCGAGATATAGTCCTTCCCCTTTGTAGACAACTCCCTGTATTCATCCACATCCTGCCTGTAGCCTGACTTTATTATCCCGCCGTCTTTCAGGCCGTTGGGCGGATCATCGTTAATGGCCCGCTCAATCAGGTCTCTCAGTCCGCTGAAATCCTCCACATCTCCGGAGATTTTCCCGAGGAGCGGGGAGTGGGCCTTCTTAAGGGCACCTCTTATTTCAGGAAGACATGCCACTGATGTCCTGATTGCAACAAGGTCACGGGCGTTTGCACTGCGCTGGAGCACCCTTGTGGAGAGCCTCTCAAGGTCCTGAACCTGCCTGAGATAGGTTCTCAGGGTCTCCTGCACTTCGTAGCCTTCTATAAGGTTTTCAACGGCCTCATGACGGTCTCTGATAGCCTCTATGTTGACAAGGGGTTTTAATATGGCATTTCTGAGGAACCTTCCGCCCATCGGCGTCAATGTTTCATCCAGTATCTTGAGCAGGGTACCCTCGGATGAGCCGTCTCTCATGTTATGTATCAGTTCGATATTCCTCTTGGTAACGGAATCAAGGAACATATACTCCCCCTGCTTGAGCACAGCGGGTTTCCGTAGCACAACAGCACCCTTCTGGTTATCCGTAAGATAGTTGATGAGCGCTCCGGAGGAAGATACTGCAGCCCTCATCTCCTCACAGCCGAAGACTTCAAGGGAATAGACCTTAAAATGTTCAAGCATCTTCCTGTACGCCTCGGAGTAGTCAAAAAACCAGTCCTCATAATAGGTCGTAAAATAGCTATTCAGTATATCGAGGTAGTGAAAATGACCCTTGAGGTGTGAGGGGCAGAGGATCTCCTTTGGTTCAAACCTCTGGATTTCGTCCTCAACCGGGCGGTCGGTCTCGTAAAGGAAGAATTCACCGGTTGAAAGGTCTGCCACCGAGATGCCGTGGACCTTTCCGTCAGGATAAAAACTGAGTATAAAATTGTTCTCTTTTGGATTTTCAGGCGTATGCGTACCCGGAGTGATGACCCTGACAACCTCTCTTCTTACAATCCCCTTTGCCTCTTTTGGGTCTTCAACCTGTTCACAGACGGCAACCTTGTAACCTGCATTTATCAGCCTGGTTATGTAGGACTCGGCAGCAAAATGAGGGACTCCGCACATGGGAGTGGGACTTTCCTTTCCCCTGTCACGAGTTGTGAGGGCTATCGAGAGGACAGCGGAGGCCACGCGGGCATCCTCACCGAACATCTCGTAAAAATCACCAAGGCGAAAGAACAATATGGCGTCGGCATGTTCCTGCTTTATGCTGAAGTACTGTTTCATGAGGGGAGTCTGTTCTGCCATAGGGATATTTAAAACAATTCCAGCCGGAAAGTTCAACTTCTCTTTATTTGCTCCCTGTATTTATCCTGTGTGCAAGACATCCTGCCCCAAAGCCGTTGTCGATATTGACAACCGCAATCCCCGGCACACAGGAGTTGAGCATTGCAAATAGTGCTGTAAGCCCCCCAAAGGAAGTGCCGTAACCTGTTGATGCAGGCACCCCGATGACAACGCTGTCTGCAATACCGCCAACCACAGAGGGAAGAGCGCCCTCCATGCCTGCAACAACCACTATTACCCTCGCCTCCCTG
This sequence comes from bacterium BMS3Bbin07, assembly GCA_002898135.1. Lineage (GTDB taxonomy): Bacteria > Nitrospirota > Thermodesulfovibrionia > Thermodesulfovibrionales > JdFR-85 > BMS3Bbin07. The sequence goes on along the minus strand of BDTQ01000303.1, from coordinate 1,674 downwards.
ATGAGGTCCATGTATGCAAATAACCTGTGAATGCCTGCTACACCAACGTCATAGACCGTCTCAACCCTGCTGCCAAGAAAAGAGGCTGTGAGAGAGGCCTCCTCAGCCACTGCAATATCCGATGTCCCTGCTGTAACAACGAGGACAAGACCGCTGCCGGATTTTATTCCCCCAGCCATTATGACCCTGGAACGAGGATAGTACTTGGCCCCTCTGATGCGGAGGGCTTTACGGATATCCTCATCCACCCTTGTTATGAGCAGTTTTTTGCTCTTTTTATAGATCGCCCTTGATATCTTCAGAACCTCATCTACGGTCTTCCCTTCGGCAAAGACCACCTCGGGAATACCCTGTCTTAATGCCCTGTGATGGTCAACATGAGAGGAATCAATAGCCTCGAACGGCAGGGACCTTAATTTCTCCAACGCCGTCTCAGGTGACAAGGTTCCCTCTTTTACCTTCTGGAGCAATTCATTCAATAAAGCGGCATCCATAACTGATATATTAAAATTTTTTGATGATATTTTAAAATACTTGACTTTTTTGGCCATTAACAATAGAATTTTGTTAGTGTGTTTAACCACAAGATAAGCAATAAGTACTGAGTTGAGTCTTTTTGATAGTGATTCCTCAAAATAAAAACTAAACGGGCAAGTCCCGTTAACTAAGAGGTGAGATATGAGCAAAAAACTGCTTTTGGCTGATGACAGTATAACCATTCAGAAGGTCGTTGAACTTATACTCGCTGATGAAGGGTTTGAGATCAAATCGGTTGGAGACGGAGAACATGCCTGGGCTTTAATAAAAGAATTCATGCCGGATATAGTCCTTGCAGATATAGAGATGCCGAAGATGAACGGTTATCAGTTGTGTGAAAAGATCAAGGAGGATGAGAACACAAGGGACATTCCTGTTATCCTCCTTGCCGGGGCCTTTGAGCCGATTGATGAAGACCTGTTAAAAGAGGCCGGAGCTGATGATTATATTGTAAAACCCTTTGAATCCCAAGAGCTTATCAGCAAGATAAACGCAATATTTGCAGAAAAGGAGTTACTGGAAGAAGAAGAAGGTGTAGCCGAGACACTTGAAGAGGAGTTTGAAGTAAGTGAAGGCGAAACCGTTGAAACTCTTGAAACTCTTGAAACCGTTGAAACTGCTGGAACTCCTGAAACAGAGGCAGTAGAAGAGTGGGAAAAAGAGGAATTGACCATGGAACCTTCTCTGGAACCCTCTGAGGAAACTTTTGCCCTGGAAGAAGAGCTGACTTTTGAAGAAGACGATGAAACCCTGGAAGAACTCGAAGAGACAAAAGATGAAGAGCTATCCCTGACCGGAGACAGGGCCGCAGTTGGAGAAGAAAGACAGGAACAGACAGTTCCGCTCCCGGGAACGGAAGAGATGAAGGAGATGTTCAAGGCTATTGCCGAAGAAAAGATCTCAGAGATGGTCAATTCATTTGACGGCAATGAGTTTTATACCGCCTTTACGTCTTCTGTTGAGGAGAGGATGAAGGAGATGTTCGAGTCTCTTGATATGCAGGCTATTATGTTGGACAGCGTCAACAGCCTCATGAAACCAGCAGTAGAGAAGATTATACTTGATACCGCCCCCCGACTCATGGAAGAGACCATCAGTAATATGATGGAAGAGTTAAGTTCCTCGTTAAAACAGCAG
>BDTQ01000302.1 GCA_002898135.1 bacterium BMS3Bbin07 | reverse complement strand
TATAAATTATACAATATTTCTTTTCTTGACTTCAATGCTTTTGGTTATTTATGATAATTTCCAGTGTCGTTGTCTATAAACCTCAAATTGACACCAGAAACAGAACACTAAATAATATTATGTCTTCAATGAAAATTGCCATTGCTTGTGACCATGCTGGTCTGGAACTAAAGGAAAACATTAAGACACTGCTCCAGAGATTCGGGATAGATACCCGGGATTATGGAACAGGTGATAACTGCTCTGTTGATTACCCTGATTATGGTGAAAGGGTATCAGATGCTGTCGCTTCAGGAGAGATTGAAAGGGGCATCCTGATATGCGGCACGGGACTCGGCATGTCAATTGTAGCCAATAAATTTCCGGGTGTCCGTGCAACACTCTGCCACAACCCCCTTACTGCCAGGATGGGCCGTCTTCATAATGATTCAAATATTCTTGTTCTTGGTGCAAAAATAATAGATGATGAGATTGCTGCAGAGATAGTAAAGATATGGCTTGAGACACCTTTTGAAGGCCAGAGGCATTCAAGGAGACTTGAAAAGATTTCAATAATAGAAACAAAACTCAACGAAGGAAACAAGGAGTGATGAAGGAGCAGAGATGAGTCTTGAATCATTGAAAATTGTTGACCCCGATGTCTATGATGCAGTTATTAACGAGACAGCGAGAGAAAAAAACAAGATACTTCTTATTGCCTCGGAAAACTATGCCTCACAGGCAGTCCTTGAAGCACAGGGTTCTGTATTCACAAACAAATACGCTGAGGGATATCCCGGAAGACGCTATTATGGAGGCTGCGAATTTGCCGATCAGGTTGAGGACCTCGCAATTCAGAGGGCAAGGGAGCTCTTTGGAGCTGAGCACATTAATGTACAGCCTCACTCAGGGACACAGGCCAATATGGCTGTCTACTTCTCAGTCCTCAAGCCCGGAGATACTGTACTCGGAATGAGCCTGAACCACGGAGGGCACCTGTCTCACGGAGCTTCCGTAAATTTTTCAGGTTTTTTATACAATCCGGTAACCTACGGTGTAAATAAAGACGGCTATATTGATATGGATGAAGTGCGGGACCTTGCTATGAAGCACCACCCGGGACTTATAATAACAGGGGCAAGCGCATACTCAAGGATTATTGATTTCAAGGCATTTGCCGATATAGCCAATGAGGTAGGCGCCTACCTGCTTGCTGATATTGCCCATATTGCCGGACTTATTGCCGCCGGAGTACATCCCTCACCATTTCCCTACTCGGATTTTGTCACAACAACCACCCACAAGACCCTGAGGGGTCCCCGCGGAGGGATGATCATGTGCAGGGCGGATTTTGCAAAAAAAATAGACAAGATGATATTTCCAGGCACACAGGGCGGCCCTCTTGTCCATGTCATTGCTGCAAAGGCGGTTGCCTTTAAAGAGGCATTGACCGAGGAGTTTAAAAGCTATCAGAGAAGAGTCGTGGACAACGCCAAAAGGCTCTCTGCAGAGCTTGTTCAAAAGGGTTTTGATATAGTCTCGGGCGGGACGGACAACCACCTGATGCTCGTTGACCTTACCGGAAAGGGCATCACAGGCAAGGAAGCCGAGACAAGCCTTGACATAGCCGGAATAACCGTAAATAAAAACGCCATACCCTATGATGAAAAACCCCCTACAATAACCAGTGGGATAAGGCTTGGCTCCCCATGTGTAACTACCAGGGGAATGGCTGAGGAAGAGATGGCGGAGATTGCCTCGATTATTGATGAGGTTATTAATAATTCAAAAAATGAGGATGAGCTGAGGGTCTTAAGGCAACGTGTGCTTACCCTCTGTAACAGGTTCCCCATTTACTGAAATGATAATTGATATGGATAACCACAGAGACACAGAGTCACTGAGATTTCAACTAAAACTCCAAATTAAACCCTGAAGTTATTAGTTAAGAGTCTGTGTTTAAGGTCAAGCATTTGTTGTTTTTTTCTGTCATTCCGGCTTCTCCGGAAATCCTGTTCAGTCTTTCTCTGTGGCTCTGTGGCTCTGTGTCTCAGTGGTTAATTATTTTATCAAATTTAAGTCTGTCTTATTGGAGTCAAAACCATGAAATGTCCTTTCTGCGGAAACCTGGATGACAGGGTTATAGATTCTCGGATGAGCAAGGAGGGGGACCTCATACGGAGGCGGCGGGAGTGTCTTGGATGTGAACGCCGCTTTACCTCATATGAGAGGATCGAAGATGTTTTGCCGATGGTGGTTAAGAAGGACGCGCGCAGAGAGGGTTTTGAGCGGTACAAGATACTGTCAGGCCTGAAAAAGGCATGTGAAAAGAGACCCATTTCAACTGAAACACTTGAAGGCATAGTAGACGGAATTGAAAAAAGGCTCCTTGAGCTGGGGGTAAAAGAGATACAGAGCACATGGATAGGGGAAGAGGTTATGAATGCCCTGAAGGAACTTGACAAGGTTGCATACGTCAGGTTTGCCTCTGTTTACAGACAATTCAAGGATATAAATGAACTCATGGATGAGGTAAAAAGTCTTTTTGAGGCAAAAAAGAAAGAGTAAGCAAGCGTCAAACCCCTCTCCTGTCGCCAAATACATATTTATGTATCTGAAGGTTTAATCTCACGTTCAGGCGGTCCTCAATTATCCATCCAACAAGGACCTCAGGAGAAAGAAGACCAAAGGAAGGGGAAAGGAGGATATTTCTCCCTGCAAGTCCGAACTTCTCGATCACACCCTTTGTCCAGACATAGTCAGCCCTGTCTGCAATAACAAACTTTATCTCGTCATGGGGTCTGAGTATCTCAAGGTTTCCATAGAACATCTCCGCTGCCATACCGCTGCCCGGTGTCTTTATGTCAAGGATTACCACTGCACGGCTGTCTATGATATCAATCTTCATTGAACCATTAGTCTCTACCAGCACACTGAAACCCTCATCGCACAGACTCTCTATAAGGGCCGGGGTCCCTTTTTGCAGCAAGGGCTCACCTCCGGTAACCTCAACCAGCCCCACCCCAGAGTCTCTTGCTCCGGACAGAATTTCCCCCATAGCCATCTCTTTACCATCGGAGTAGGCATAGGTGGTATCACAGCAATGACACCGGAGATTACACCCTGTCAGTCTAACAAAAAAACAGGGCTGTCCGGCATAACTCGACTCACCCTGTATGCTGACAAAGGTCTCACATATCTTAAGTCTTACGCCATCAGTCATTTATTTGAGTTTAAATACCTCGCTCAGCGCCTTCTCAACAATTTCAGGCACAAGCCCCTTGACAGACCCGCCAAAGGAGGCAATCTCCTTAATTATTGTTGAGGTCAAAAAAGAGTACTCCTCACTGGGCATCATGAAGACCGTCTCGATCACGGAATCAAGTCTCCTGTTCATCAGGGCCATCTGCAGCTCATATTCAAAATCCGAAATTGCCCTGAGTCCTCTTACAATGGCAACCCCGCCCTTCTGTTTCACATAATCCACCAGTAATCCGTCAAATGATTCAATAGTAACCCGCTCCAGGTCCTTAAAAGACTCTCCAATCAGGTCCATCCTTTCTTCAATTTTAAAAAGAGGGGTCTTCTTTGGATTCGGGGCAACAGCCACGACAATCTCATCAAAAATACTGAGACTCCTCATGACTATATCAATATGCCCGTTTGTAATGGGATCAAATGTTCCCGGACAGATAGCAATTCTTTTCATTCAAACTCCTTCTTAATTCAGTCTGTTAGCTTATTTAGAGTCTGTGTATGAACTCAATTTTTCTATCTGTCATTCCGGCTTGTCCGGAATCGTTCTTTAAGAAGGCTTCCAGACTCCCGAATGCGTTCGGGATTGCGGGAATGACAAACATACTGTGATTTATACACAGACTCTATTTAAATGTTGTCAATGCAGTATCACCGTAAATATATCTCTTCTTCTGCCTTAAACTCCCCACTGATTCCGGAAGCGTCCCCTTTGAAAAATGCTCAACCATAACCATGCCCCCGTTTTTCAGTATCCCTCCCTCTGCAATGAGCGGCAAGACCTTCATCACTTCCTCAGATTGATATGAAGGGTCAATAAAGATAAAGTCAAAGGTGTCACCATGCTCACAGGCCTTTTTGAGATATTCAAAGGCTTGCATCCTGTAAACCTTCATACGTGTCAAAAAACCAAGTTCCAGACCGGTCTTCTTTATCAGCTCTACCCTTACGGGGTTTATCTCAACAAATACGACAAATCCAGCCCCCCTGCTTAGAGCTTCAAAACCTACGGCACCTGTACCGGCATAGAGGTCAAGAAAGCCTGCACCACAAATCCCTGGGCCTGTTATATTAAAAAGAGCTTCCCTCACCTTTGATGCAGTCGGCCTTAAAGGTGACCTTTCCGAAACAGCAACGGCCTTCAACCTTCTTCCCTTTGCCGTGCCCGCTGTAATCCTCAATTCCTTCATCATATCCTTAAAATAAAAGAAGTTATTCAACCATAAAACTTTTTTTATTATACCACCTCGAGGGCACGGGGAGAAAGCCGGGCATATCAGCAATTCACGGTTGTGATTCAAGATTGATAAATTATTAAATAACGTGCTAAAATCTGACTCTAATTTAACATCTAATCTCTATAGGAGGAGACATGAAAATCAGGCTAATCGCTATAGCTGCAGGAATCGGGTTACTTTTATCTTTTGGGGCATGTAAAAAGAAAGAAGAGCCTGTACAACAGGCACCGGCACCAGCTCATGAAACAATGATGCCGAAAGGGGAATCAATGATGCCCAAGGGTGAGACCAGGATTGTTGTCCCGGATTCCGTCAAGGGCAAATGGGAGGCCGTTAAAATAGAGATACTTGACAAGACTTCAAACAAAAAGGAAGTGGTCACTATAAAGCTCGGCTCTGAGTACACAATCCCAAACTCAAATATAAAGATCAAGGTTGGAGACTTTCTGCCTGACTTCAGAATGGATGGACTGAGCATAACATCGTCTTCAGGCGAACTCAAGAATCCGGCAGTCCATATTACAGTTTATGAGGGAGACAAGGAGATATTTAAAAGCTGGCTCTACTCAAACTTCCCCACAATTCATCCTTTTCAGCACGAAAAGTACAGCCTGACCCTTATTGAAGCAATACCTGCAAAGAAATAATCTAAAAACGAGAGAACTCCCCGCCGCTTAGTCGGCGGGGTATTTTATTTCCGGCCTTCCATTCCCCTGACTAAAATCTCTCGCATCAAGTCAACCGGAGGGACAACACCTGTCCATATCTGAAAGGCTAACACCCCCTGCCAGAGCAACATTCCAAGGCCGTTAACAGTCTTGCACCCCTTCTCTCCTGCGCTCCTTATGAGCGGTGTATCCCAGTAAATAAGGTCACAAACAACCTGTTCTCTCCGGAGGAGTCCCATCTGCAACGGAAGCGGGTCATCCTTTTTCAGACCAAGGGGGGTAGCATTGATAACTATATCAGATGAACGTATACTATCCCTGTTCTCCACTGCAAAAACCTCTCTGTTCAACTTTTTAAGATCTCTCACAAGCGGCTGGCTCTTGCCGGAATCAACATCAAAGATATAGAGCCTCAATGCCCTCTGAGCAAGATAGTAACCTATAGCCCTTGCTGCCCCTCCGGCACCTATGATGAATATATCCTTGCCAAGGGGGTCAACCCCTGCCTCTTTCAATGACTCCATAAACCCCCTGCCGTCTGTATTAAACCCCTTCAACAGACCATTGTCATTCCTTATGGTATTTACAGCGCCAATAAACCCAGCCTCATCATCAATCTCATCCAGAAGCGGGATTACATCCTGTTTATACGGCACAGTAACATTGCAGCCATGGAAGTTCAGCGCCCTTATGCCCTTAACAGCATCCGGAAGTCCTCCCGGTTTAACAGGCATGGCAATATAGCAGTAATTCAGACCAAGATGCTCAAAGGCAGCATTGTGCATGTCAGGTGACAGGCTATGCTCTACAGGATAACCGATAAGACCTGTTATTTTTGTCCTGGCATTTATAGACATATTTTATTCCTCCAGTGCGTTTATTAACCCCCGTGATGTCGGATCGATCACTTTCACCTTGATCCTCAGTATACGCTCCAGCTCTTCCACTGTTATGTCATCGAGAAGGACATCCTGACCGTCCCTGAATATAACGTCAGGGAGAAGCAGAACGTCATGGTGAGAAGATAAATCAGCAACGCTCTGTATGATATCCCTTCCCGTAAGCAGTCCTGCTACTGTCACCGTTTCACCAAAAAACCTGTTCTCTACAGGGATAACATCAATACAGACCTGGTTCTTCAGTCGTTCAACAAACCTGCTGAGAAAGGGATAAAAGGATGTGCCGGTTACGGTCATGAATCTCTGTCCGGAAGGCCTTTTAAGGGATTTTATCCTTGCAGCCTTATGAAGAAAAAGCGCAACCATACCAACACCATTTTCAATCTGCGGAAATTCACCATAATACTTAAGGGAAGGAAACTTCTTTTCTGCCCGGATATAAAGTTCATCAGAGCCATATACCAGGGCATCACCGTGCTTTTTCATAAACCGCTTCTGGAAATCCGATATTATAGCAACGGTTTCAAGGGCTTCGTCTTTCCCCACCGGCTTCAGAGGGAACTTCCTGTGCCTCGTCAGACCAACAGGCACAACAGCAATAGATGAGACATATG
>BDTQ01000301.1 GCA_002898135.1 bacterium BMS3Bbin07 | reverse complement strand
AGCCCTGTGGCGTCCATAAGTACCCGGTCATTAAACCTGAGCACCTCGTCCTCTTCGTTGACAACGACCTGTTCATGAAGTATACGTTTGTTTCCGGTCAGTGGGAGGTCATTGTAGGCAATCTCCTGTAGTCTCATGACAGTCTCCGTGTCGGGAAAGAGGGCCAGGATATGGGCCTCTTCAACGGTTGTCAGCTCCATGCCCGGAATGACCGTTATCTCACCGTTCACCTTTATGACGGATGGTATGTTTTCTGCAGTGTTATGGTCAGTGACTGCAATGATGTCCAACCCCTTTTCAATGGCTCTTGATACCACCCTTGCCGGGGTCATATCAAGCTCAGCGCATGGAGACAGGCAGGTGTGAATATGGAGGTCAGCCCTGTAAGTTCTGAGCATTTAGAATCTGGTATAGCTTGCCTGCAGTCTCAAAAGCTGACTTGCCGGTAAGCAGTATGGGGATATCCTCTGAAACCGCCTTGTCCATGGTATCGGAATCCGGCATCCGGCCGTTGACTATTACTATTGCAGAGAGATTTTTGAAGACTGCTACAGCTACAATATTAACGTGTGTCTGGAGTGTTATCCAGAGGTTTCCCTCCCCGGCGTTTGCCATCACATCACTCAGGAGGTCGCCCACATAGGCACCGCTTACCTCACGTTCAAGCCCCTCAACAGGGGTGAGAGGCCTGAGGGACAGTATCTCTGCTATTTCCTTCAGCTTCATAGCTTGATTATCATCTCAACTGTAGTGCCCTCACCGACAACAGAGTCTATCCTGAAGATGTCGGCGTTTTTTTTCATATTCGGCAGTCCCATGCCTGCACCCCATCCCATCTCTCTTACCCAGTCCGGTGCAGTGGAGTAGCCCTCCTGCATTGCCAGTTCAATATCCTCGATTCCAGGTCCCATGTCCTCTGCAATTATCCGTATCTCTTCCGGCGATATAATGTACCTGAGGATGCCTGCAGTGGCATATATCATAATGTTCATTTCTGCCTCAAATGTGGCAATGGCAACCCTCCTGACAATTTCATCTTCAATCCCGACGTTTAGCAGGATGGTCTTGAGTTCAGTGGATGCCTCACCGGCACGGCTGAAGTCTCCTCCTACTATATGAAAATTGCCTTCATAGGTTTTATCTATCTTCATATTCAACTGAAAACGGACTGCCCTTTATTGCCCACCCTGCCAAGGGGGCGGGGGTCATCTGAATACGCGAATAGACGTCTGCATTTTATTCAGGACAACACCTGAGTCCCCTTTCATATAGTTTACCACAGGCAGTAAACATTGAGTAGGGTGTGATAAGAAGTGTGATCTTCTTCTTTCGTGCGAGTTCAATTGTATGAGTGTCCGGTTCTTTTCCCCTTGTGAAAACAACGACCTTTATGTCGGCAATGTCGGATGTCCTTATTGCCTGCTGCTTTGCAAGGCCTGTGATAAGCACGGAGTTTCCCCTTGAATAGTACAGGACGTCACTCATGAGATCAGTTGCACAGGCCCATTCGATTTCAGCCTCGTAATCCCGTGAATTGGTTATGATAACTGCATCGAGGAGACGGATAATCTCTTTTAATCTCATTTCGGCCTTGAAATCCCGTGTTTTTTTATCAGGGCATGGAAGTTTGACCTCTGCATTCCAACGTCACTTGCCGCCCTCGATATATTCCATTCGTTCCTCTTCAGGGCCTCTGCAGTGAAGACCTTCTCCACCTCCTCAATGGACTTTTCCCTGAGGTCTTTTTTTATCTCTTTCAGCTCTTCGATGTTCCGGGGGATCTGCTCAGTATGTGAAAGCGTGAGGAAGCCGAGGGTTTCCGGCTTGATGGTAGCGTTGTCCGCAAGGAGTATTGCCCTCTGGATCGTATTTTCCAGTTCACGTATATTGCCGGGCCATCTGCAGGAGCTGAGAATCCTCATGGCCTCCGCTGAGATGCTCTTAATCTCTTTTCCTAATTCGTCGGAGTATTTCTTCAGAAAGTGGTATGCAAGAAGTGGGATATCTTCTCTCCTCTCCCTCAGTGGGGGGACGTGAATGGGAAAGATGTCAAGCCTGTAGAAGAGGTCTTCCCTGAAAGTGCCTGCCTTTACCATGGCAGGAAGGTCTTTATTCGTTGCAGTTATGAACCTTGTGTCAACTTTCGAGGGCTTTTTGTCTCCAACAGGGCGGTATTCTTTTTCCTGAAGTACCCTGAGGAGTTTTGACTGCAGCGGTAACGGCAGGTTTCCGATCTCATCAAGGAAGAGGGTTCCCCCCTCGGCCTCTTCTATCAGGCCCTTCTTGTCGGTAACAGCACCTGTAAATGAACCCCTTTTATGCCCGAAGAGTTCAGACTCTATCAACTCGCCAGCCAGGGTTCCGCAATCTATAACCACAAAAGGCCTGTCCCTGCGGGGGCTGTTATAATGAACGGCCCTTGCAACGAGTTCCTTTCCCGTCCCGCTCTCCCCGGTAATCAGCACCGTGCTTACAGTGGGAGCCACGGTGCCTATCAGTCTGAAGACCTTTTCCATTGCCTTTGAGGTTCCGACTATATTTTTTATGTATTGAGCAGAGAGTTCTTTTTTGAGGCGTATGTTTTCTTCTCTGAGGCTCTTTCTCTCAATGGCCCTTCCGGCAAGGGATACCAGTTCTTCCGGCCTGAAGGGCTTTTCTACATAATCGTAGGCACCCAATTTCATTGCCTCAACAGCAGTAGAGACAGTTCCGTAACCGGTTACGAGTATCACCTCTGTGTTCGGACAGGCTTCCTTTATATCCTTGAGAAGCTCTATCCCGCTTGCATCAGGCAGTTTGAGGTCTGAAAGTACCAGATCAAAACACGTTGTTTCCATAAGCTTCAGTGCGCTCCCGGCATTTTCTGCCTCTGAAACCCGGTACCCATGGGGCTGCAAAAGTTTTCTGCAGCTTGCCCTTACGATCTCTTCGTCATCTACTATAAGTACCCTTGCCTTGTTTTTTGATTGCATCCGGTAAATAGGGCCTGTCCGCCCCTTAATTGTTTGAGTTAAGATTCCTTCCCCATTAGTTAATGGAGTGAGTTCAGGAATTCAATTGTAACCCCGTATTTGCCTATTGCAACTCTTTTGGGGATGAACCCTGAGTTTTGTCTGCATCCGTTTCCTTTGTTGGTCTGGGCAGTCTTATTAAGAAACTGGTGCCCTTACCAAGGGTGCTCTTTACCATGATATGTCCGCCATGTTTTCTTACTATGCCGTGAGTTACAGCGAGCCCGAGGCCTGTACCCTTTCCTACCGGTTTAGTGGTAAAAAAAGGTTCGAAGAGCTTGCTCATATGTTCTTCAGGTATTCCGGGACCTGTATCAGTGAACTCTATCTCGATGAATTCCTTTCCGTCTTCGGTTATTGGTCTCGTTGCTATGGTGATTTGTCCCCTGTCGTTCATGGCGTCGGCAGCATTGATGAGAAGGTTCATAAAGACCTGCTGAAGTTGAGAGGCATCACCTACAATACGCGGCAGGTCAGGGGAGAGGTCGGTGATGATCTTTATATTATGAAACTTGGCCTGGTTCTGGATGATTTCGAGGGTATGTCTGATGGTGTTATTTATATCAATATCCGCGCGCTCTGCAGGTATGGCCCTTGAAAAACCAAGAAGGCCTTTTATTATCTTTGAGCAACGCTCTGCCTGCTCTATAATTACCTCAAGGTCTTCCCTGTCCATCCTGTTTTCAGGTGGCGTCCTCTTGAGCATCAGGTGTGCAAAGGTTACAATCCCGGTAAGCGGACTGTTAATCTCGTGGGCAACACCTGCTGCCATGCGTCCAAGTGAGGCAAGTTTTTCAGTGTGTATAAGCTGCTCCTGTCCCCGCCTGATCTCCTCTGTCTTTTTCGCAACCTCGGCCTCGAGTTCTTTTGCCCAGTTTTCCAGCTTCTGCCTGGCATGTCTCAGCTCCCGCGTCATGGAGTTAAAGGTCTCGGCAAGCATCCCCAGCTCGTCACGTGTCTTTATCTCCACCCTGTGGTTAAGGTCTCCCTTTGAGACGCGTTGCATCCCTTCTGCCAGAAGCTGGAGGGGATTTATCAGAATCTTCCAGAGTATGATGCAGAGTACTATACAGAAGAAGAAGGTGAAGATGATCCCGAAAGTAAGAGTCTCTATTTTCTGCTTCCTGAGGGTGCTGTCTATGCTGGAGAGGGAATAATCCGTTTCCAGGATTCCGAGTATCTTTTTGTCGGACGGGTGGTAATGGCATTTTGCAGTGTAGCAGCTTTTCTGATTAACAATGGGACGTAAGAACCTCAATACCCGTCCGTGGTCATCCTTTATGATTGTCCACATATTGTTGTCCTGCATCTTCAGTGTTTCATGCGGCCTGTCGGGGTTTGTGTGGCAGAGCCTGCAGGAGGAATTGATATCGATCTTCTTTCCAATCATTTCCCTGTCACTTGAGAAGCGGACCTCTCCCTGAAGATTGTATATCTTGATGTTCTTGATATCTTCTGATGAACCCATAATTTCGATAGTGTCCTGAATTGTTCCAACCTGGCGGGTATGCATATTTATGAATATGCTCTTCTCTATCATTGCGGTGTATGCTGCTGTATGGCGTATGGAGTTGTTAAGGAATTCCTGCTCCCCGCGGATGATTATCATGTACCAGAAGATTGAACTCCCTGTTAATACGAGGATACCGATGGCGACTATCAACTTCAGGCTTAAGGAGTGGCGGGATTTCTTTGCAATCAGGTCCTTGAGGAAGTTAATTTTCCCTTTAAAATCAAAAACCATTTTCAGCCCCTTGCAGAAGTGCAGAAGTTATGTAAGTGCTTCAATAGTTACACTATTTTACACTTTACATTTAAACTCTACTATAAACCGGAACTGAAAATCCAGTTCCGGGATTTCAACATAAGGTGAAGTCGTAGCTTTGGCTTTCTGTCAAGGCAGAACTTTAATTTTTTTTATTGACAAAGCCATCTTTTTTATTGTATATATGTACCCATGCCAGGAAGCTATTTGCCATCAAGCTACCTACCCGTACTGATTTTTCTTGTCATCTCCCTTGCCTTCGGACTCGGTGCCCTTATTATGGGCAGTATGTTCAGATTAAAGAGACCTTACAGCGAGAAACTCATGCCATATGAGTCGGGGATTACACCTGTTGGTGAACCCCGGTACAGGTTTTCTGTCAGGTTTTATGTGATAGCCATGCTCTTTGTGGTGTTTGATGTGGAGGTCATTTTTCTCTATCCCTGGGCAGTTGTTTTTGACAAGCTCGGGCTTTTTGCATTTATAGAGATGATTATCTTTATCTTTGTGCTCCTTGTGGGCTATGTGTATGCATGGCGGAAAGAGGCGTTTACGTGGGAATAAGGTTTGACAATCCCAAACAGGAGTTTGTTTGATGATAATTGATACTACGACTACAATGGTAGAGGTTGAAGAAGGGGTTAAGATAATCCCGGGAGCCAATACCATTATCAC
>BDTQ01000300.1 GCA_002898135.1 bacterium BMS3Bbin07 | reverse complement strand
CCGGCGTTCCTCTTGTTAATCAGCTCAATCACGCCAAGCACCCCTTCTCTGTCTCCGATCGGAACAGTCATGACAGACCTTGTATCAGCTCCGGGATATCCGTCAATACCTGAAAGAAACCGTTTGTCTCCGGTAACATCATTAACTATTACGGGCTTTCCTTTTTCAACAACCCATCCTGCAATACCCTCACCGACCTTCAGCCTGCAATTTCTCGACCTTTTGCTCTTTTTTGCAGAGGCCTGCATAACGTATAACTCGTTCATCTTGTCGTCCCTTAACAGTATTGCCCAGCCCCTTGCCCCTATCTCGGATTTTATCCTGTTCATTATCTTTGAAAGGACATCATCGAGTTCATCCGAGACCTTCAGTATATGGGTGATCTCATCAAAAAGATCAGTCAGCCTGCAAAGGGTCGCGCCTTCCTTTTTCAGAGACAGGTTTTCTGTAATCAGCCTTCTCTCATATTCCAGTCTTTCTATTGACTCTATAAGCTCTTTGCATTCAGGATTTATTAATAAATCGGAGAGGGGTCTTTCCTTTATAAAGGAGAGTCTCCTGTTTTTTTTAGTTGACAGGACAACCTTGGGTACCGAGGGAAATGCCTTGTCCAACTGCTGAAGACCCCTCCTGGTTGTGAGACCTTCGTTAAGAATAATAATATCGGGGGGGGGCTCAGGACTGTCCTGATTTACCGGAAGTTCCTTTTTCAGTGTCAAGTCATTAAAGCCGCAATCATGTAATATAGGGGAGGGATCCTTGGAAGGGGAGGCTATAACGAGTATTTTAGGCATTTACTCCACAGCATTTTTTATATTTCCTCCCGCTGCCGCAGGGACATGGTTCGTTACGGCCAACCTTCTTTGACTTCCTTACAGGCCGCTGTGCCTCAGCACCATTGCCGCGATTGTACGCAAGACTTAACTGGTGTTGCTGCGAGACCTTTGATGCATCCTCTTCTGATCTCACCTGTACCCTGTAAAGCCTTGTCAGAACCTCGTTTCTTATACGTTCGGTCATGTCTGAAAACATGTCAAATGCTTCACGTTTATATTCAACAAGGGGGTCTTTCTGTCCATAGCCCCGCAGGCCGATACCCTCCTTGAGATAATCCATGGCCAGGAGATGGTCCTTCCACTGATTATCAACCACCTGAAGCGTTATGATCTTCTCCAGATACCGCATCAGGTCACTGCCTATCTCCTTCTCCTTGTTTTCATAGTATTCCTTTACTTCTCCAATAAGCACCTCTCTCAATGCCTCAATACCCGATATTTCGGATATCTTTTCAGACTTGAGACCAAAGATGCCGTAAATGGAATTGTTCAGTTCCTTGATATCCCAGTATTCGGCGTGACGGTCTTCGGGGCAGTACATGGCCAGAAGGGAATCAACTATTTCCTCAATTAACTCATCTATCTTCTCTTTGAGAGATTCCGACTCCAGTATCTCTCTTCTGAAGGCATATATCTCTATCCTCTGTTTATTCATCACATCATCATATTCAATGAGATGCTTTCTTATGTCAAAGTTATGGGCCTCCACACGTCTCTGTGCATTCTCAATCGCCTTGGAGACAATCCTGTTCTCTATCGGTATGCTCTCATCCATCCCGAGCCGGCCCATCAACCCTGATATCCTGTCTGAGGCGAATATGCGCATAAGGTCGTCCTGAAGAGAGAGGTAGAACCTTGAAGAACCCGAGTCTCCCTGACGGCCTGAACGTCCCCTGAGCTGGTTGTCGATCCTCCTTGACTCATGTCTCTCTGTGCCCAGAATATGCAATCCTCCGGCCTGCACAACCTTGTCACGGTTCTCCCGGCAGATAACCTCGGCACGCTTTAATGCCTCTTCCCTGTCCTCTTCCGTGGGGTCTTTTTTCTTCTTTAAAAGCTCCTCCACAATGCCTTCCAGATTGCCTCCAAGGACTATATCCGTTCCCCTTCCCGCCATGTTGGTTGCAATGGTAACGGCCCCGGGACTGCCTGCCTGGGATATTATCTGGGCCTCTTTGTCATGATACTTTGCATTAAGAACAGTGTGTGGAATACCCTTCTTCTTGAGTATCTTGCTGAGCAGTTCGGATTTCTCAATTGATATTGTGCCCACAAGTACGGGCTGGCCCCTTTTGTGGCAGTCCTCTATCTCATCGAGCACCGCATTAAACTTGGCAGGTTCCGTCTTGTATATCATGTCGGGATAATCCTTGCGTACCATCGGCTTGTTAGTTGGTATCACCAGTACGTCAAGATTATATATCTTTGCAAACTCCTCGGCCTCTGTATCGGCTGTACCCGTCATTCCTGCAAGTTTGTTGTACATCCGGAAATAGTTCTGGAAGGTTATGGTTGCAAGGGTCTGATTTTCGCTCTCGATCTTCACCCCCTCTTTGGCCTCGATTGCCTGATGAAGTCCGTCCGACCAGCGTCTTCCGGGCATCAGCCTGCCTGTGAATTCATCCACTATGATAATCTGCCCATCGTTAATAACATAATCCACATCACGCTTAAAGAGATGGTGGGCCTTAAGACCCTGTAACACATGGTGAACAAGTTCTATATTGACGGGGTCAAAAAGATTGTCCACACCAAGGAGCTGCTCAGCCTTTATGCTGCCTTCTTCCGTGAGTATGACGGTTTTTGCCTTTTCATCTATTGTGAAGTCAACCTCGTTCTGAAGCTTTGGTATTATCCGGTCAATTTTATAATATTTGTCAGTTGATTCTTCCGAGGGACCTGAAATGATAAGCGGGGTCCTTGCCTCATCAATCAGGATGCTGTCCACTTCGTCAACTATTGCATAATTCAGTTCCCTCTGGCAGTAGTCCGCAATCTCATACTTCATATTATCCCTGAGGTAATCAAAGCCGAACTCATTGTTCGTTCCATAAGTTATATCAGCGCCGTATGCCTCCTTGCGGGAGCATGGCCTGAACCGGTCAAGCTGTTTGTCGTCAGAGCGTGACTCGGGGTCATAGAGAAAAGAGACATCATGCTGTATAACGCCGACAGAGAGGCCGAGGTGATGATATAAAGGACTCATCCACTGCGCATCCCTTTTTGCAAGGTAATCATTGACGGTTATCACCTGGACGCCTCTTCCATCAAGGGCGTTCAGATAGACGGGCATGGTTGCAACAAGGGTCTTGCCTTCACCAGTCTTCATCTCAGCGATCTTTCCCTCGTGAAGGACTATGGCACCGATAATCTGAACATCAAAATGCCTCATATGGAGAAGCCTCCTTGATGTCTCCCTCACGAGCGCAAAAGCCTCATAGAGGATTTCGTCAAGGGTCTCCCCTTTCTCAATCCTCCGCTTAAACTCTTCTGTCTTGTCCCTCAGCTGGGTATCTGAGAGCGCAGAGAAATCAGGCTCCAGGCTGTTGATATGATCAACCATGGGCCATATCCGCTTAATCTCCCTGTCATTTTTTGTCCCGAATATTTTTTTAAGAATAGAAACCATATTTAATTTTAAATAATCAGCGAGGTTTTATGCAACAAGGGATGAGGGGATTTCCCCGTTGTCCCGGGGGATAAACTGCGGCTTTCCGTAATCTCACAAACTCCTTGCCTCCACCAATCCTTCCTTCATCACTAATATAAAAACGACTGTAAGGCCGGTAAGTGCACCGAAGATATTTATGAGTCTGAAATACAGGAGCGCCGTGAGTATGATAAAGACTATCAGGAGCCTGAACATACTGAAGAAGAGGAGTTTCCCCATTGCTCCCCGCGCTGCCTCGGGATCCGTCAGGCCAAGCACCCCCCAGTGAAGGCCCTTCAGGTTAACAAGGGCGAGAGCCCCGCCGGTCAGAATACTGAGGGGCAGTCTTTTCCACTCTATCAGGGCAGACAGGAGGGAGAGGGGAATAAGTATGAGAACCGCCTGCCTATTTATCCTTTTTATCATCTTCACGTTCCATTCTCCTTGCGTATCTGAACAGCTCCCTGAACCCTGCAATGATACCCAGGATGAAAAAAATTATCGTGAGATAGGGAGAGGTTCCGAATAATTTATCAAGACCATAACCAATGGCAAAACCCACAAATGTGGCAACCACGAGATTCAACGGGATTGCGCTTGCATCCAGGAGCTGCCGCCAGAGTTCCTTTTTACTGTTTTTCCCCATCCGTCAACCCCTTACGGCCGGGAGGGATATCCGGGGTGGCAGAACCTCTATATTCAGGCCTGTTATCTGCAGGGGTGTTTCTCCCGGTTTACAGGAGACTGCCGGAGTCTTATTCGGGGAGTATGCTGACACAATTAAATTTTAAAACAAATACGGTCAAAAAATCCCGGGATGGCAGGTTGTTTCCTGCCATCCCGGGATTGGTAACATTTACTTTGGGAGCCTTTATTTATGATACTTCAGCGATGGGATAAATTTATTAATAACCCAGAAGAGGGCAAAGGGCATCACGCCGATGGTAAGTGCGCCAAAAAAACCCTCTTTATAGGCATCGATGCTGTCGGGTATAAAAGGTATGTTGTAATGCATATACCCGGCAAAGGAGAGAGAAAATGCCTGTCCGCCGATCACAACATTCCACCTCATCATAAATACCCCGAAGATAACCAGAATAAGGGCAATTGTCGTTCTTCTTATCGTGAGCCCGGGTATCACGAGCATAAGAAACGGAAGGAGGTTACCAAAGCCGTACTGGAGGATGAAGATATCTACAAAATCCTTCCCGTATATAACGGAGCGGAGTATTTCCCAGGACTTCACTGCCGTATATCCCCTGAATACAAGGTCAAGAATCTCCAGGGTTATTGCAGCTATCATAAAGCCGACGAGGTACTTTGAGGTATTTTTGATGAGATTGATCTCTGCCCCGCCAACATCCGCAGCCGTAACCTCCCAGGATTTCCTGGAGGTCTTGATCCTGAACTTCTTCCACTCCATTATCACTATATAGGTGAACATACAGAGGGCAATACCGGAAACAATGGCCGACATGATAAATATTACCGGCATAAGCGGTGTCATCCATAGTGCATTTGCCTTGACCGAACCGAATATGAAGCCTGCATAACCGTGCAGAAAGCAGGCAACGGGTATACCGATGCCTGCAAGTATCTTTATTGCCTTCTCGTCCTTATGCATAGCTTTTTCACCGATATCATAAGCGCCGAGTGTAAGGACCGAATACAGCAACTGCTTGAGGCTGTTACCAATACCCTCCTTACCCTTTAAGGCAATGGACTGCTCAACAAAAAATTTCCTGTAAACGAACCATATCTCGGTAGCCACAATTATCGAGTATGAGAAGAAGACTATACCGAAGGCGGAGATTGCAGAGGTGAAATGCGGGGTAAAGAAGACCTCCATACCCCTCAGTGGCTGCTGGAGATGAAACATCAACGGCATGGGTGCTACTATCAGCAGTGCAAAAGAGAAGACAAGGGAGAACTTGGCCATATCCTTAAGGTCTTCCAGTCCAAAGACATGGTAGAGGGACGAAAGGACAAAGGCGCCTGCGACCAGTCCCGTCATCAATGGGTACATCACTATCTGGATGCTCCAGTAAATATACTCGTTCGGATAGACAAAGAGATCCTTTACCGTCCATAAAGCTTCCGGGTACGTCCATGCTTCCGTCATTTTATCACCTCACATTTTCATCCAGGCCAATGTAATAAACCTGGGGTTTGGTTCCGTATTCATCTTTTAAAATAGCAACCCTTTCCGTCATGATTATCTTTGTAACAGGATCGTTCGGGTCCTTCAGATTGCCTATCTGCCTTGCACCGAACGGACAGGC
>BDTQ01000299.1 GCA_002898135.1 bacterium BMS3Bbin07 | reverse complement strand
GGCAAATAGAAGCAGAGTTTTTAAAAGGCACACACCCCTTAATCCCCTCTTGATAGAGGGGAAAGCAGAGGATATACAGATAAGGGGCGGAACGGGAAGAGGGAAAGGCGAGCAAGCAGGTAAACAGCCATGAGAAGGCAGGAAGCAAGAACTCTCCCCTCTAAAAAGAGGGGGCAGTGGGTGTGTAAAGAGCGGGTTTTCATCTGGTTAACTGTTTGATATTGCAGACGAACATGTCTCTCTGAATAATTGCCGGGTTAATAACAATATTACAATTGCTCAGTGCAGGTTCTATTTATGTGTGGGATATCAGGTATATTTAACTTTAAGGAAGACGGGATAGATCAGGATCTCCTGAAGGAGATGGTGATGATGGCCGGATACAGGGGACCTGATGACTGCGGTCTTTATACCGACAACTGCGTGGGGCTTGCACATGCCCGGCTGAGTATTATTGATCCTGCCGGAGGGCGGCAGCCGATACACAATGAGGACAGGTCTCTCTGGATTACTTTTAACGGTGAAATTTTTAACTACGTGGAACTGAGACAGGAGCTGATAAAGCAGGGTCACAGGTTTTCAACCGATACCGATACCGAGGTTATTCTGCATCTCTACGAGGAAAAAGGAGAGGATTGTCTCAGGTATTTCAATGGTCAGTGGGCTTTTGCCATCTGGGATAAAAAGAAGAGAAGACTCTTTCTTTCCCGTGACCGCATTGGTGTCAGACCACTTTTTTATACTGTTACCGGAGGGAGATTGCTCTTTGGTTCGGAGATAAAGTCCATCCTTGTTCATCCGGGGGTCACCAGAGAGGTTGATATTCATGCCCTTGACCAGCTCTTTACCTTCTGGGTTACCCTTCCTCCGAGGACTTTTTTCAGGGATATAATGGAACTTCCCCCGGCCCATTATATGATTGTCGAGGATGGAAAAATCATTACAACCCCTTACTGGCACCTTGATTATGCACAGGATAATGAGGGCTTCGGAGAGGTTATGGATGAGAGGGGTTATGCAGAAAGGCTCAGAGAGCTTCTTGTTGATGCAACACGTATAAGGCTCCGTTCCGATGTCCCTGTTGGAGCATACCTGAGTGGTGGTCTTGACTCTGCAGTGGTGACTGCGATGATAAAAAAAAATACTGATACGCCACTTAAAACATTTTCTGTAACCTTCAAAGACCCTGAATTCGATGAGAGCGGTTACCAGAAAGAGGCGAGCCGCTTTTTCGGGACAGAACATCAGGATGTTAGCTGCTCATGCGAGGATATAGCCCGGGTATTTCCGGACGTTGTCTGGCATACTGAAAAGCCCGTATTGAGAACCGCCCCTGCTCCCCTCTATATACTCTCGGGACTCGTCAGGGATGCGGGATATAAGGTAGTGCTTACAGGTGAAGGCTCGGATGAGATATTGGGTGGATATGATATATTCAAGGAATCAAAAATCAGGAGGTTCTGGGCGATGCAGCCGCTTTCAGGAATAAGGCCGCTCCTCCTTAAAAGGCTTTATCCTTACATGCAAAACCTGCAGAGGCAGCCGCTTGAATATTTGCAGGCCTTTTTTCATGTAAGGCCCGAGGACCTTTCGAACCCCTTCTTTTCCCACCTTCCGCGATGGGGGTTGACGTCGAGACTGAAGGTCTTTTTTTCTGATACTGTAAAATCAGAGCTTATGTCCCATGACAGCTATGAAGATATGAAAAACCTTCTGCCCCCGGATTATGACAGTTGGGATAGCCTTTCCCAGGCCGGGTATCTTGAGGCCAGGTATCTTCTTCCGGGATACATACTCTCATCCCAGGGTGACAGGGTCTCCATGGCCCACTCTGTAGAGGGGAGGTTTCCTTTTCTGGATCACCGGGTTGTAGAGTTTGCATCCGGTCTTCCCTCCACACTGAAACTGAAGGTCCTGAATGAAAAATATATTCTCAAGCTTTGTGCTGGTGATATGGTTCCACTTTCAGTAAGGAACAGGCCCAAGCAGCCCTACAGGGCGCCTGATGGGAAGAGCTTTTTCAGGCCAGGTTCAGGAAGGGCACGGTTTGAATATATAGAAGACCTCATGTCACGGGAGAGGATTAAAGAATTTGGCATATTTAATCCGGATACGGTTGAGAAGCTTGTGGATAAGTTCAGAAAGGGTCAGGCGATTGGGACAAGGGACAATATGGCACTTGTTGGCATCTTGTCAACTCAGTTGTTTGTATTCCATTTCATCAAAAACTTTACAGGGAGCTCAATTCATGGAAGCAATTGAGCAGGAACTGCGGCGGTTTGTTGTTGATAATTTCCTTTTTGGACAGAAGGATGGATTCATGGATGATGATTCTTTACTTGAGAAGGGGATTATAGATTCAACAGGTGTACTTGAGCTCGTGGCCTTTTTGGAGGAGAGATATCAGATAGGCATAGAGGATGAGGACCTGGTTCCGGAAAACCTTGATTCCATTGTTAACCTTGTCCGGTTCGTCAAAACTAAAAAGAGCCGGTCATGAGGAACTGAACTTCTTTTTTGGGAAAAGACAGATGAGGGTAGAAGAGTTTCTTGAGTTGAGCGCCGAGAGGTTTCCGGATAAGTGTGCCCTTATATATGGGGACCGGAGACTGACATATAGTGAGATAGAGGAGAAGTGCAATCACCTTGCCCATGCCCTGGTTGCTGAAGGGGTTAATCGTGGAGACCGGGTAGCAGTCTGCCTGGACAACTCAGTGGAGGCAGTTCTGGCCATATTTGCCATCCTGAAGGTGGGAGCTGTATTTATGATGATCAATCCCACCACCAGGATGGAGAAGCTTACTTATCTACTGAATAATTCCCGGGCCAGGGCTCTGGTTGTCCATGCCGGAAAGCTTGCCTCTATTGAGGACTGCTGGTCTCAAACCCCTCACCTCCGGAGTATTATTGTAGCCGGAATGGACGGGGCCGATATGTCCATGAACCTGGGGAAACGTTTTGTCTTGTTAAATGAAATTTTGGATCAACCTACTCAACCCAGACATCCACTTCCGAAGAGGAGTCTGGATTTTGACCTTGCTGCCTTGATATACACCTCGGGTTCTACCGGAAGACCAAAAGGGGTAATGATGACACATCATAATATATCATCTGCTGCATGGGCTATCACAACCTATCTGAAGAATACAGATGAAGATATTATAATTAATGTCCTTCCCCTTTCCTTTGATTACGGTCTGTACCAGGTCTTGATGGGTTTTAAGATTGGAGGGACTGTGGTGCTGGAGCGTTCTTTTACTTATCCCCACTCTGTGCTTGAGAGGATTGCCGGGGAAAGAGTGACGGGATTCCCGATTGTTCCCACAATCTCTGCCATCCTTTTGCAGATGGACCTGAAAAAGTACGATTTTTCCTCGCTGCGTTACATAACTAACACCGGAGCCGTTCTGCCGACAGATCATATATTGAAATTACGGGAGTTACTGCCCCATGTAGAGATATACTCCATGTATGGTCTGACAGAGTGTAAACGGGTTTCATACCTGCCTCCCGAGCAGATCGACATGAGGCCGGCCTCGGTAGGAAAGGGTATGCCGGGTGTAGATGTCTATATAGTGGATGAAGAAGGCAACAGGGTTGACCCTGGTGTGACAGGAGAGCTGGTGGTATGCGGTTCCAACGTTATGAAGGGATACTGGGGACTTCCTGAAGAAACCAGGAAGGTGCTCAGGTCGGGATTTACTTCGGAGGAGAAGGTTTTATATACGGGTGACCTTTTCTATATGGATGAAGAGGGCTATCTGTATTTTGTTTCCCGTAAGGACGATATAATCAAGACACGGGGTGAGAAGGTCAGCCCCAAAGAAGTGGAAAACATACTATCCAATATGGAAGGAGTTGCCGAGGCTGTTGTTGTTGGCGTTCCTGATGAAATCCTGGGAGAGGCCATTAAGGCAGTAGTAGTGCCAAAAGAAGGAGTAGTACTGACCGGGAAGGATATCCTCCGTCATTGCCGGGATCACCTGGAGGACTTTATGGTGCCCAAGTACGTAGAGATTTGCTCTGCCCTTCCAAAGACTGATACAGGAAAGATTAGCAGGAAAGGACTCTCAACCCCATGAAGATTTGTTCCAGGTGTGTTCTTCCGGAGACATTCCCCGGTATTCGTTTTAACGGTCAAGGGGTATGTAACTATTGTCTGAATTCCGGGGGGATGGAAGAACTCAATAGCAAGAAAGCAAAGTACCGGCAGAAATTTGAAGACCTCATTGCCCGTTGTTCCAAAGGTTCCGGATATGATTGTCTGGTATGCTTTAGCGGGGGCAAAGACAGCACCTATACCCTTGACCTTCTTAAGAACCATTACGGACTGCGGATATTGGCAGTAACCATGGATAATGGCTTCATTTCCCCTGTGGCCATGGATAACATCAGGAGAATGGTTGAAGGCATCGGTGTGGACCATCTGTTTTTTAAACCGCGGTTCGATCTCCTGAAACAGATATTTGCAGGAGCTGCAACAGAGGTTTTTTATTCCGGAAAGACGCTTCAAAGGGCAAGCACAATCTGTACGTCCTGTATCAGCATAGTGAAGTTTACGGCCCTCAGGATAGCCATAGAGCAGGAGATTCCTTTTGTCGGGTATGGTTGGTCACCCGGGCAGGCCCCTGTACAGGCCTCGGTAATGCGGACCAATCCATCACTGCTCAGGGCTGCCCAGAAGTCCGTTCAGGGGCCTCTTGTCGAAAGGTTCGGCCATGATGTGGATCTTTATTTCCTTGAGGAGCATCACTTTAGAAAAACTGATTTTTTTCCTTATAACATTCACCCCCTTGCCTTTCTGGAGTACAATGAGACGGAGATTTACGAACGGCTTGGTGAGCTTGGATGGGTGAGGCCTGAAGATACTGACCCTAATTCAACAAACTGCCTGTTAAATACCTATGCCAATTATGTCCATCAGCAACAGTTTGGATATAACCCTTATGCATTTGAGATTGCAAAGATGGTCAGAGAGGGGATAATGAGCAGGGAAGAAGGGCTTTGCAGGTTTAAAGACCAGCCTCAAAGTGAACAGCTGGATATAATCAGGCAAAGGCTGGGTATATGAAGAAATACAGGATTATCAAGGCAGATATGGAAAAGAACAGGGATGATCTGCTTCCCGTACTGAAGAGAAACCTTAAGGACATTTCAGGGGAACGTTATCTCTGGAACTATACTGCCTCGCCCCATGGGAATGCCCACTGCTGGCTGGCAAGAGAAGAAAGTTCAGGCAGGTATGTCGGTTCGGGATCCCTTTTCCCGCGAAGGATGTATGTGGAGGGCAAGGCAGTATATGGTGCAATAGCCGGTGATTTTGCAGTTGACAGGGAACACAGGGCATATGGTCCGGCATTAAGACTCCAGAGGACTATCCAGTCAGCTCATAAAGATAACGGTCTTGAGTTTATCTATGGTGTTCCGAACAAATTGTCAGAGCCGATATTCCTGAGAATAGGTTACTCCGAACTTGGAAAATATAGCAGGTTTGTAAAGGTATTGAAGTCAGAGTACAAGCTCAGACATTACCTTCCGCCAGTGCCTGTTACAAGGATGTTTTCAGGGATTATAGACCTTGGCTTAAAGGGGTTTTCCAAAGAAAGCAGATACAGAAGACCCCGGAATGTTTCAGTTGAGATGCCGGCATTTTTTGATGAAAGGTTTGACCTGTTATGGGAGAAGGTTTTAAGTCGGTTTAGAATAGTAGGAGAGCGGAATTCAAGAGTTCTGAACTGGAGGTATAAAGAATCTCCTCATCACGACTACAGGATTTTTACACTTGTTGGCCGTAAACAATATATCGATGGATATATTGTTTACTATAAAGAGAATAATGTGTGTTATATTGCAGACGTGTTATTTGATGATGCAGAATCCGTTAGAGACCCCCTTTTTGCGGAGTTCATTCTTCACACGAGACGGGAGGGAATTGGTTCCATCTCCATACGCTATCTCGGGGGCGGCCTGTTGGCCAGGCAGTTAAGGAATTTTGGGTTTTTCCTTGTCAGGGAAGAAGACAGCAGAGTATTGGTTTATAGCGACAAAACATCTCCATTGACCCCGTTCCTGCTTCAAGGGGATAACTGGTATTTTTTAGAGGGTGATCTCGATATATAAATCTGCAAAAACCGTTTCATTGGAAGACTATATGAAAGATAAATTACAATCATTTGTTTTATTCTCAATTCTGTCAGGAATAGCCGTCCTGCTCTTTTATCCGTTTTTTGCAGAACTGAATACCTACTGGCAGCACGAACGGGAGTCTTCCTATG
Source organism: bacterium BMS3Bbin07 (assembly GCA_002898135.1). Taxonomy (GTDB): domain Bacteria; phylum Nitrospirota; class Thermodesulfovibrionia; order Thermodesulfovibrionales; family JdFR-85; genus BMS3Bbin07. The sequence continues at coordinate 2,340 of BDTQ01000299.1, read as the reverse complement.
TTGTCCTGATTCCCCTCTTCTCTGCCTATTTTCTCTGGGTTCAGAGGGAGAAGTTGAGAGGATTGCAGTTCAATCGGGATGAGTCTTTCTTTTCAAAGGGAGGTCTTGTCCTGTTAATCTCCGGCCTTGTTTTATTTATTATCGGAAGATATACGTATGTCCTGTTTGCCGAGGCCCTTGCATTCGTTGTTGTCATTGCGGCTGCTGTTCTCTTTATTTATGGAAGGGACCTGTTCAAAATTACCCTTGTTCCCATTCTCTTTCTGTTGTTCATGTTGCCGATTCCCTATCCGCTATACTTTGCTGTAGCCGGTCCGCTAAAATATTTTATCGCTTATATGGCGGCAACTTTTCTTTCGCTTGTGAATGTACCCGTCTTTCTGGAGGGGAACGTTATACACCTTACTTCAATAACACTTTTAGTCCATGAGACATGCAGCGGGTTGAGGACGGTTATTTCCCTCCTTGCTATCTCAACTGCTTTTGCCTATCTGTTTCTGAAGTCCTATCGCAGCTGGATTGCGATCATTGCAGCAGCGGTGATTGTGGGTATATTCGTAAATGTCATAAGAATCTTTGGAATAGGGCTCCTTTCTTACATGTACGACAGCACGGTTGCCATGGATTTTCATAAATACGCATGGGGGCTTGTTACCCCTGCAGGAGTTATTACAATTTTCCTTATAGGTTATACCCTTAGATGGTACGAAGAGCGCAGAGATACATAATAGTCATTATTCTCGTGGGGTTAACCTGTCTGTTTATCAACCGGGTTCCCACTGGGAATCCCGTTCCACTTAAACGGGATATTTCCCTTTTCCCCGTCAATATCGGTGAATGGTCGGGCCGTGAGATGTTGGGGGAGGCTCAGGGCCTTCCTGCTGATACAGACCGGTTCCTCTACAGGAAATATACAAATGAAAAAGGTATTCCCCTGTATCTGTATATCGGTTACTGGGGAAAATTTCGTCAGGGTTCAGACGTTTTTTCCGGAAACTATCTGGATCCGGGATATATGTGGGATTCCGTTAAAGAGAGAGAGAGGGTTATAGAGGTAGAGGGTAAAAGTTTCCCCGTAAGAGAAGTTGTTTTTGCAAAAGGCGACTATAACATCTCGTTGCTCTACTGGTATCAGACACCTCGGGGGGTAACTACAAAAAGGTTCAGGGGGCGCCTGCTTTACGGGATTGACGCCATACTTAACCGCAGGACAAACGTGGCTTTGGTAAAGGTATTCTCGAGGCCCTTCAGGTCCGGCAACGAAAGTCCGTTGGCTATCCAGGTGGAGTTTGCCAGGGAAGTTTTCCCCAGACTGGCAGGTTTCCTTGTCTTTGGTAAATAGAAACCTTTGAAGTGAAGCATGTTGTAAGGTTTTTCATAATGATAGTGTCGGGGTTTTTTACAGAGAAGCTTGTTGTTGCCGTGTTATTTCTAAGGTTTCTTTTTAAAAACAGAGACTTGTATTTATGGTACAACAATTGCATCCTTTTTAGTTATTATGTATGAAGAAGATGCAAGAAATATTAATTTCAGAGTTAAAAGGGGGTAGATACAAATGAAGAAGAGACTATCTGTTTTGGTGGTAGGAATTGTGATAATACTGTTTGCATCATTTTCTGTGTCAGAGGCATATCCTTTTATTGAGGTCGAGGGATACGTGCTCCCTGATTATTCTACGTTGTTCGACAACGGGGACGGGACATCTTCCCTTGATGTGATGTACCTCTTTGATGTCGCATACAGCGCTGGCGGTGCTGAGATGAATTCCCTTTCCGTGGAATTTGAAAAGGATATATTTGTTGGTTACAGCTTTACCCTCTCTGACGGCAGTTCTGCCTGGGTCGATCCCAGTGACTGGACGGCAATAATTGATGAGACACCGGATAGCTACTATGTCCTGGCATCTGGAGGGACTACGATAGGAGAAGGGGAGTCGATTAGGGGCATGCTTAACCTGACCCTCTACACCGAGGCACTTACAAATGTGAGCTGGTACGACTCTTCAGATATCTTACACGACTGGGGTGAGGGCCAGATATGGTCTCAGTCCTGGATGGCGGGTGACACCCTTGGCGGTGGAGATGGTGGTTCCACTGCGGTGCCTGAGCCAGGGTCTATTCTGCTTCTTGGTTCAGCTTTGGTAGGAATTGGACTTATGGGGCGGAAGATACGCATGGCTGGAAGACGGTAAATCGGGTTATTTTTAATTTAAAGAATGAGATAGAGAATATAAGATAAAAACAGAGTTATGCCTTGTGGGTCTTTGATGTCAATACAATAAGACATATATAATATTTGTTTCGATTGAGAATGAGAATATGAAGAGGAGATGTGGTGTAC
>BDTQ01000298.1 GCA_002898135.1 bacterium BMS3Bbin07 | reverse complement strand
TGTTGTTACAGGCCGAACCTCAAGCCTTCTTATCCCGATCTCGCAGCCGCAGATGTCACAGACGCCGTAAGTGCCATTGTCAATCCTTTCGAGGGCAAGCTCGATCTTCTTCAGTAACCTCTGTTCACGTCCACGGAGGCGGAGCATGAAGTTTCTGTCGATCTCTGCTGTGGCCTGATCACCCATGTCAGGAAATGCATTCTCATCAGGGAGTGTGTTCAGTGCAGAACCTGCTTCCTGCAGAAGCTGCTCCTTTTGTTGAACCAATGTCTTTTTTATCTCAAGAATCCTTCTTTTTCTTTCAGAGACTTCCTTGTCGGTAGATGCTTTTTTGCATTTCTTTTTCTTTGCTGTTGTGGTTGCTGTTGTGGTTGCAACGGATCTGTTTTTTTTGTTTTGTTTCTTTTTCTCAGGCATATTGTGCTCCTTGCATTTCTCAATATTAAGCCAATGCTGTTGGCATAAAGATTAACAAATACTCTCAATATTAGTCAAGTGTGCTATAATAGCATTTAGTTAATCCGGTTGTAGAAATCCGGCTGGATGCCGACTATGGCAGGAAATGTCCGGTTTTAATTGATACAGGTTCTTAATTTTTGAGTTGCTGCATAATCGTGTCATATGATGCAATTTCATAATTCAATTGTCTAATATCTTTAATCTCCGGGTTTTATGTATTGGATATATCCTTCAATAATAAAATAATAAGAAAACTATGGAGAGATGATGGGGAAGTATATATCTATCGATAGATTTAATGTAAGGATAGATAAATTAAGCATAACGGATGCAGGACACACAGCATCGATTATGTATGTTGTCTGTTGCTTCTTCTTTGTATTGGCAGTTTCTTTTAATGCCTACGCTGAAGATTCCCCCCTGACTCCACTTATAGAGAGGACGGTCTCGTTTGTTAAGCCCATGGCAGGGGATGTTGTCTCTGTAGATGACGGGATAGTCAGGATTGGCCTGGGAACCAAGGACGGTTTATCTATGGGGATGCGTTTAAAGGTGCTCAGAAGAGGAGGATTTTTTTATCATCCTGTGACTCAGGAGCCTATCGGGAGAGCTGAAGAAGCCGTGGGGGCAATAGAGGTCCTTCAGGTGGAAGAGGCATTTGCTTCTTGTAAGATAATAGAGGGAGAGGCACAGAGTGGTGACATTGCAAGAGTATCGGCCTCAAAAAAGAGGTTGCTTTTTTATCAGGAAGAATCTGTTGATTATTACCTTGGTGACGCATACTACAAGGGATTGAAGACAACCGGCAGGTTCGAGATCGTTGATGCTCCGGTTGGACAGTTAGATGCCGAAAAACTCCTCAAAGTTGCTGCTTCAGAAAAGACAGACCTTGTACTCGTCCTGGGTTCCGGAGAAACAGGTGAGAAGATCAATCTGAAACAGACCCTGTTATGGCCGGATGGTGCGATACTCTCGGAAGACTCCCTATTTGTGCCCGCTGCTTTTTTTGCTGAACTGAAGTTTGGATCAGAGCTTCTTACAGATATACAGAATGCCCCGCTTTTAAGTTACGACCTTCCCAACGGAGCGGATATCATAAGTGCCGGAGACATTGACGGCGACGGAAGGATTGATCTGGTGGTGAACTCAGGTGATGAAATAATATATGTTTACAACTATGACATCGAAATGGAGGTCCTCTATCGATTGAAAATGAATCAATCCGGGACGGTTATCCGGATGCAGGTATTTGACATTGATACAGACGGAAAAGACGAGATTTTCCTGAGTGTGGTATCTTCCGGTCATGAAGCAGTTAACTCCTATATATATAAGCTGAATGATCAAAAACTTGAAACTCTTTGGAAAACAGATGGCTTTATCAGGGTAATGGATGGAAAAATTCTGTACCAGAAATATTCGAACTCCGAAGGTTATTCAGGTCCCATAATCCTGATAAATCATCAGGATGGTTTCAGGACGGAAGGTGCTTACAGGGGGTTGGAAGGTTTTAATATTTACGATTTTGTTACACTCAAAGATACGGAAGGAAGGACTGTCTATCTGTCAATGGATGATAACAATCATCTTAAGCTGATAGATAGCAACGGCAATGCCGTCTGGCGTAGTGGTGAGAGTATGGGAGGTTTTGTAAGAGAATTTACAACAGAGCCTCCTTTAACAGATGCCGACGGGGTTATCTGGCATGTAAATGACAGGATGGTGAAAAGGAATAATGAGGCTGTAGTGATAAAACGAAATCCACTGATAGGAAGGGCCCTGGGGTATAAGAGCTCCCAGTTGCGTGGATACAGATATTCCGGTACTACTGTGGATGGGTCGACACTCGTTGACAAGATAAGTGGTAAAGTACTTGACTACTCAATTTTTGATAATAAGGTGGCGGTTTTGAGTAAACCTCTGCTGGGGATAAAGGCCGGAAATATATTAAGAGGAAAAAATCCGATGGTGACAATTCTTCAGATATATTCAATAAGGGAAAGGTAGATTGTGCTGACAAATATTCCACGACATGTAGGCGTGATAATGGATGGCAACGGGAGGTGGGCACAGTTGAGAGGTCTGCCCAGAGTCGAGGGTCATAGAAAGGGGGCTGAGCGGACAAAGGAGTTAATCAAGGCTGCTCAGGAAGTGGGGATAGATGTGCTTACCCTTTATGCATTCTCTCTGGAGAACTGGCAGAGACCTGATGATGAGGTGACTACACTTATGGAGTTGCTGCAACTGTATCTGACCAGGGAGTTGAAGGATTTAATAATGGAGGGTATCAAATTCAGAGTTATTGGTGACAGGGAAAAACTGCCCGCCGTAATACAGGCAATCATTACTGAGATAGAGGAAAGAACATCAGCAAATAAAGGATTGACACTTGTTATTGCGCTGAGCTATGGCGGAAGGGATGAAATACTGAGGGCCGTAAAAAAGGCTATTTCCGGGGGGATAAGACCTGAGGAGATAACCGAGGAAAAATTTGAGACATTACTTGACACCTCGGGGTTGCCGGCAGTTGATTTAATCATAAGAACCAGTGGAGAAAAAAGGCTCAGCAATTTTCTCCTGTGGCAGGGCGCTTACGCTGAATTATATTTTACAGAGACACTCTGGCCTGATTTTACCAGGGAGGAGTTTCTTTGTGCGATGCAGGATTACCAGCGCAGGGAAAGGAGATTCGGGGGAATTATGTCCCCTTCAGAATCATAATGAAGAAAAAGAGAGAGATCGTTGCCTTAGCACTGCTGCCGTTAATCTATCTATATATAATGAAACTGCCATCTGTTTTTTTTCTTGGTCTTCTGTTCTTTATCTCAGCAGGCGCACAGATGGAGTTTTATTCAATGTACAGAGTAAAGAAATCGTTCAGTTTTTTGGGGATATTTGCCGGACTGCTCTTTTTATATTCTGTTTATACCGGGTGGGGTGAGGTTCGATTGCTGTTGATAATTTCTTTCCTGCTTTTGGTCCTCTTCAGACTCTTTGACAGGAAAGCGGGGCCGGAACAGGCGCTTTCCGATATTGCACCCGTGGTCGTGGGGTTTTCTTATATTCCCCTGATCCTCAGTCTGCAGATTGCCCTGAGGGATGCAGGCCCTGAATGGATCATATTTATTGGTGCAACAGTATGGGCGTCGGATAGTTTTGCTTATTATATTGGTAAAAACTTTGGCAAGAGAAAACTCTATCCGTCAATAAGTCCGAAAAAGACCATTGAAGGCGCCGTCGGTTCAATGGCCGGAGGGGTGTTGGCAGGGGTTCTGATAAAGATACTCTTGATAGACAACATAACTGTCTATCAGGTGTTGGCTGTAGGGTTTCTCATAGGGTGTATTGCCGTTCTTGGAGACCTTACGGAGTCGATGTTCAAGCGCGATTCAGGCGTGAAGGATTCGAGTTCCCTGATTCCGGGACATGGTGGTGTGCTTGACAAGATAGACGGGATGCTTTTTGTAACCCCTGTGGTTTATGTAGTTGTTAAATATGTAGTTTCATAAGAAAATATATAAAACTGGAGTGTTGGAGCATTGGATTAATGGAGTGATGCTTAACCCAATACTCCATCAATCCATTAATCCTTAGTCTTTTAATTCTTGAAAGCCGGTAGATGAAAAATATAACAATTCTTGGTTCAACAGGTTCAATCGGTACTGCAACCCTTGAGGTTATAAGGAGATATCCGGATAAGTTCAGAGTGGTCGGTCTTACAGCAGGACGCAATATCAAGCTTTTTCAAAGACAGATTGAAGAATTCAGGCCTCTTGTTGTGGCTGTGGCAGATGATACAGGGGCAGGAAAGTTAAGAGAAAACACGGGATTTAGCGAGATTTTATCTGGCCCTCAGGGTATACAGGATGTTGCTGCATATCCAGAGGCGGATTTTGTGCTTTCAGCCATCTCGGGTTCTGCAGGACTGTTGCCTACACTGTCAGCCATTATGGAGGGAAAGACCATCGGTCTCGCCAACAAAGAGACCCTTGTAATGGCCGGTCCCCTTATCAAAGAGGCCATAGCAAAATACGGGGCAAGACTTATTCCTGTTGACAGTGAGCATAGTGCCATTTTTCAATGCATGCACGGATATGACAGTTCGGATATCAAGAGGCTGGTTCTGACGGCCTCCGGCGGGCCCTTCCACGGAAGAAAAGGTGATGATCTTAAGGATATAAAACCCGAAGATGCCCTTAATCATCCTACCTGGCAGATGGGAAAGAAGATTACCATTGATTCTGCAACATTGATGAACAAGGGGCTTGAGGTAATAGAGGCCCATTATCTCTTTGGTTTTGCTTCGCATGACATTGATGTAATTATACATCCACAGAGCATTGTGCACTCCCTTGTGGAGTTCCTGGATGGAGCGCTTATTGCTCACATGTCACATCCTGATATGAGGGGACCGATCGCTTATGCCCTTTCCTACCCGGAGAGGCTTGAGGGGGTTTTGGCACCCTGTCATCTCTATGAATTGGGGGCACTTACCTTTGAGAGACCTGACATTGAGAGATTCCCCTGTCTCAGATATGCTTACGAGGCCCTGAATGCAGGAGGAACCGCCACAGCGGTTCTCAATGCAGTAAATGAAATGGCAGTGGAGGCGTTCATAGAGGGCCGTATGACTTTCCACCAGATACCTGTTATAATAGAAAAAGTGCTCAATGCCCACGAGCCGCTATCGCTTAAGGATATAGAGACGGTTATGTGGGCTGATGCCTGGGCAAGAAGAAAGTTCGGGGAATTAGTTTGTGTCTGTTGATAAAACTCGAACATTTGTCGTTTTTTTTCCGTTGTTCTGCCTTGACAGGTATTGCTCCTTAGTCAAGGATTCCCTATTTCCGAAAACGTTCGGAATTGCGGGAACGACAAATGGCCGTAATTTATAAACAGTCTCTATTTGTTTCCGTATAACAATCAGAGTATAAAAGGAGGTCTAATATTCTATCAGCAATAATACTTTTGGGAATTCTTATTTTTGTGCATGAACTCGGCCATTTTCTGGTGGCCAAGTTCGCGGGTGTAAAGGTTCTGAAGTTTTCACTTGGTTTTGGACCGAAAGTTATAGGCAAGCAGATAGGTGAAACTGAGTACATGATCTCTGCCGTTCCACTTGGGGGTTATGTAAAGATGCTGGGCGAGGAGGCAGGTGAGGAGCTTGACGAGGCGGATAAGGAGAGGGCTTTTAATCAGCAGAGTGTTACAAAAAGAATTCTGATCGTTCTTGCCGGGCCTGTGTTTAATATATTCCTGACCTATATAATCTTCACCGCTGTGCTTTCAACAGGACTTCCTGTTAATGTCCCTGTATTGAGCAACATCCTGCCTGTTATAGATGAGGTGCAGGAGGGTTATCCGGCTTCTGAGGCAGGCCTGAAAGCCGGGGATGTAATAGTGAAGATAGATAACAAAAGGATTGATACCTGGTTTGATATGGTGAATATTGTTGTCAAAAACCCAGGGAAGAAACTTGATTTTGTTGTAAAAAGGGATGGGAAACTGTTAAAGCTCAGGATTATTCCTCAGTCTGTTGAGGAGGTTGACCCTGGAGGAAACAAGGTAGTTATAGGAAGAATCGGGGTCAAAAAACTCG
>BDTQ01000297.1 GCA_002898135.1 bacterium BMS3Bbin07 | reverse complement strand
ATGACCATTGAGAAGAGTTTTAAAGAGAGCGTTGTTGTAAATCTGAACAAACCACCTGATATCACATCCCACCAGGCAGGGCGCAAGGTGCAACGCATTCTCGGGGCCTCGAAGGCCGGTCATGCAGGCACCCTCGATCCCTTTGCCGAAGGTCTCCTGCTTGTCTGTCTGAATGACTCTACAAGGATAACCGAGTACCTTTCATCACTTGAAAAAGAGTATATCGCCCACCTTCAGCTCGGCATGGTGACCGATACCCTTGACATTACAGGAAGTATAGTCAGGGAAGAGGACCCTTCCGGCATTGATGAGGACAGGATAATAAGGGTTCTCAGGCAATTTAAGGGGGAGTTAATGCAGGTCCCTCCGATGTATTCAGCCATAAAGCAGAAAGGGGTGCCGCTTTACAAGCTTGCGAGGCAGGGGATAACTGTTCAGAGAGAAGAGAGGAGGGTCTTTATTGCCATGATGGAGCTTCTCTCGTTTTCTTTGCCTGAATTTGCTGTAAGGATAAGATGTTCGAAGGGGACTTATATCAGAAGCCTTGCCCGTGATATAGGTGAGGTCCTTGGGGTGGGAGCTGTGGTTAAAAGGCTGCAAAGAACAGCAATAGGGCACTTTAATGTGGAGGATTCAGTCTCTTTTGAGGCTCTCCGGAAAGGAAAATGCACTTTCTCCTCAATGGATGAGGCCCTGGCACACCTGAAAGAATTAACCCTGGATGACGATCAGTTCAGGCTTGCCGGTCATGGTACGGAGTTTTTTGCAAAGCCTGGAATATCGGAGGGAGAACTCGTCAGATTAAAGAGTCCCGGTGGAGATTTTTTTGCCATTGGGAAGTTCAAGAATGGAGGGCTCATGAAGATAGAAAAGGTCTTTTTTCAGTGACCGGTGAAAATATGAAAGTGTTAAATAAAGATAGCAGGGTTAACTATGGATACACGTTGAGAATTTTCTGTTCCATGCGATCTGAAAAGCTGCAGTAAGCTTTTTTCCGTGATCAGGGATTAAAGTTTTTTGCAACATTCGAAAAAAAATAGAAAAAACACTTGACAATAAAAAAAAATTCTGCTTATATAGAGGTATGCTGTTTGGTGAAAAGATACCGATAGGGCTGGATATAGGGGCCGGATTTTTAAAGGTGGCCCGGATAAAAGAGACGAGAGGCGGTTATGAACTTGAAGAATTTGATATGATCCCGCTGCCACCTGAACTCATTGTAGACGGCTCCATCATCGATTCTCTCCGTCTTTCCGATTCAATCAAGGAACTCCTCCGCAAGTCAAAGATTAAAGGTAAAGAAGCCGTTATTTCGGTTTCCGGTCATTCCTCGGTAATCATCAAAATGATAAGCCTGCCCGAAATGAGTGAGGAAGAGCTTGAGGAATCCATAAAGTTTGAAGCAGAGCAGTATGTCCCGTTTGACATAAACGATGTGAACATCGATTTCCAGATTATCGGTCCAAGGGAAGAGCCCGGACAGATGGATGTTATACTGGTGGCAGTAAAGAAGGACGTTATAAATGAGTATGTCACTGTTGTAAAAGATGCCGGGTTAACCCCTGTTATTGTGGACGTTGATGTGTTTGCCCTTGAAAACATGTATGAGTTGAATTATGAGATTTCAGCTTCCAGGAATGTTGCCCTCGTGGACATTGGCGCAAGCTCTATCAAGATGAACATCATAAAGGGTGGAATACCATCTTTTACGAGGGACGGCCCCGTGGGGAGCAATCTTCATTCAGAAGCGCTGCAGAGGGAGTTCCATATACCTTACGAGGTAGCTGAGAGGCTTAAACGGGGAGAGACAGTGGAAAACATATCTGAAGAGGAGGCCAGAACTGTAATTGAAGCTGCCTCTGAGGAGATTTTTAATGAGATAGGCCGTTCCCTGGAGTACTTCAGGACCTCCATGGCAAAAGAGGAAGTGGCTGAGTTGATACTCAGCGGCGGCTGCGCACTTATTGCAGGATTTCCTGAAATGCTTGCCGAGAGGTTAGGCATAGAGGTGAAAATTGCAAATCCATTTCAGAATATTACTATCTCCAAGAAACTGGATGATGCTTACATCAGGGATATAGCACCTATAGCTGCTGTTTCTGTTGGGCTTGCCATCAGGAGGGTCGGAGACAGATGATAAGGATAAATCTTCTCCCTATTAAAAGAAAGAAGAAGCCAAAGCCCGTTCCGGGTTTTATTATAGCCACTGTTATAGCAACCGTTATTGTTCTGATAGGGGTGCTGTTTACGTATGTTAATATTAAGGAAGAGATTAAAACCCTGCAGGCCAGGAAGACCGCTAATGAACAGAAACTCCAGGATATGAGGAAGAAACTGAAGGCTTTGGAGAACTACGAAACGCTTGTCAAAACTGTGGAGCGGAAGAAGGGTGTAATTCTGCAGTTAAGAAAGAATCAGGGCATTCCTGTCAGGTTGATGGATGAGATTAGTAAAGACCTGCCAAACGGGATATGGCTTAAAGAGCTTAAAGTCACCGGCAATACAGTTGATATGGAAGGTTATGCCTTTACCAACTCGGATGTAGTGAAATATGTAAACAGGCTTAAAAAGTCCCCGTTGTTCAACTCTGTGTACCTTGCCGAGTCAAAACGTAAGGAGATTTCAGAGGGCGGTTCAAAGGAGAAGATCCCTGTGTATAACTTCAAGATAAAACTGGGAGTAAGTGGTTGAGATGGCTCCAAAATTTAAAATAGACCTAAAGGCAATTCCACCGGCAGCGCAATATGCAATAGCAACAGGCCTGCCCCTTCTGATCATAGTCCTGTTCTTCTTTGTCTATTATAAGCCCAATACTGCCAAGATTAAGTTGCTCGAAAAAAATATTGCAAAGCAGGAACAGGAGATAGGAAAGGCGGAAACAAAGCTGAGGAAGCTGCCGGAAATCAAGGCCCGTTATGAGGTGTTGGTTAAAGAGCTGGATGAGCTGAAGAGACAGTTGCCCGAAGAAAAGGAAGTAACCACTCTTCTGAAACAGGTTTCAGACCTTGGAATCAAGTCCGGCTTGCAGATAAAGCTCTGGAAGCCTTCCAAGAGGAAGACCCACCCAAGTGGAGTTGTATATGAAATACCCGTGAAGGTGGAGATGGCAGGTTCATATCACAGGCTTGGCTATTTCTTCAGTTCCCTTACAAGACTTAGCAGGATCGTGAATGTTACCAATATAATACTCAGTAATGCAAAACCTGAAACAAGGGAAGCCAAGCTGCAGATATCCTTTGTTGCCGTGACATTCTCTGCAATTCCTGAAAGCGAGATACAGAAAGGGGCGGCAGATAAAAAGGGAAAGCGGGGTCGTAGAAGATGAAGACCATACTAAACATATTGATTGTAATGTTGTTGACTTCCGTGCTTGTTGCATGTAAAGATAAACCGCAAGTAAAAAAATCCGGGCCGGCAAAGAAAACTCCGGTTCAGACAACCACAGTTAAAAGAACAAATGAAACAGTCAAACCTGAAGTCAAAAAACCCGGGAAGAGTATCGAGGCAATTATCTATGATCCCGAGGGCAGACGAGACCCATTTCTTTCCATTATTGTCCTGACAAAACAGAAGGTACAGAAGAAAAAGAAGACGCTCAATCCCCTGGAGAATTACGACGTTACGGATTTCAGACTCCTTGGAGTGGTCTATACCGGTAAAGACTATTATGCCTCGGTTGCCCTCCCTGACGGGAAGGCTTATACTATCAGGAAAGGAACGACTTTGGGGCTTTATGGCGGGAAGGTTATTGATATTAAGAGTGATACCGTTATAATCAGGGAATATGTTGTTGATTACAGAGGTCAATTAAAACCTAAAGATACAGTTTTGAAGCTCCGCAAAGAGGAGGAATAATGGAGAAACAATATAAGAGAAGAAGAAATTCATTTAACGGGTTACGGGCTACGGGCTGCGGGTCAGACTCGCGATGCGTAATTCCCGGTTCGCAACGCTTAAACTTTTATTCTTTAGCACTTCTTATTTCGTGCCTTTTTCTTTTTACATCATTTTATGGATGTACTTCCGTAGAACCGGTCAAGCGGGTTAAAGGGGCTCAGGAAACTCCTCCCGAGATAACTTCAATTACAGCTTCAGACAACAGGCTGACCATATCTGCAAGTGCACCGTTTGAGTACACAATATACAAGCCCGATGACCCGTTTAAGGTGGTTGTAGGGCTCAAAGGGGTGGGTCTCGGTAAATATACTCAGAAGATTGTGCCGGGGGTCTCAGGGATAACCGAGATCAGACCGGAGTATGCCAGGGTGCCTACAGTAGGTGCAAGGCTCGAGGTGCTCCTTTCTTCTCCGGCAAATGTAGTGCCGCAATATAGAAGAGGCACTCTGACATTATTAATAAAGGGTGAAACAGCTGAGAACCTGAGCCGGAAACAACCTTCAGAGAGCATATCTGAGGGAGCCGCTGATTTACCACCTGCACAATACATTGATGATGTATCAATGGAGAGGCTTAGAGACAGGGTGGTTGTTACTATTAATGGTGACGGTATGATGATCCCTGACGTCTTTCCACTTGACGGCAGACTTGTGATAGATATTCCAGATGTGGATATGAGGGCATCCGTCCCCGAGACTGTTATAAAACCCCTGAGAGGGATCAGGTGGGGCGAATATGAGGGTAGGTTACGTATTGTCCTTGACCTTGATGATAATACCACCTTTGATGTTGTATCAATAGCCAACAGGATAGAGATATCTCTCCGTTCACCTGAGCTTCTTGAAGAGTCAGTGGCAGAAATGAGTAAGGAA
>BDTQ01000296.1 GCA_002898135.1 bacterium BMS3Bbin07 | reverse complement strand
GACCCGAACCTGGGACCAACCGGTTATGAGCCGGTGGCTCTTCCAGCTGAGCTATGGGCCCTAAAGACGGCCTTTACTATAGTTATCTTTTATCGATAAGGTCAAGTTCTTTCTATAAAGGCCTTAAGCCACCTGCTTCTTGAAGGGTGTTTCAGTTTCCTTATAGCCTTAACCTCAATCTGTCGCACCCGTTCACGGGTTACTTCCATGGCCTTGCCAACCTGCTCAAGGGTATGAGGAAAGTTAGACCCGTCAAGGCCGTAGCGCTTTCTTATAACCTCGGCCTCTTTCGGGTTCAGGCTCATTAGCACCTTCTCAATATTCCTTCTCAGGTCTCCATGAATGGCTTCATCAAGGGGAGAAGACATCAGTGTATCCTCAATAAAGTCCCTGAGCTGACCGTCTTCATCATCACCAACAGGGGATTCAAGTGATATCGGTTCCTTGGCAATCTTAAGTATCTCCTTTACCCTCGCCTCCGGCATGTCTATTTTCTGGGCAATTTCATCCTCAGAAGGCTCTCTCCCAAACTCCTGGACGAGTTCCCTCGAACTCTTTGTAACCTTGTTTATTGTCTCTATCATGTGCACGGGTATTCTTATTGTACGGGATTGATCGGCAATAGCCCTTGTTATAGCCTGTCTGATCCACCATGTGGCGTATGTACTGAACTTATACCCCCGCCTGTATTCAAACTTGTCCACTGCCCTCATCAATCCTATGTTGCCCTCCTGAATGAGGTCCGAGAAGCTGAGCCCCTTGCCGATATATCTCTTTGCAATGCTTATGACAAGCCTGAGGTTGGCCTCAACAAGTCTCGATTTGACCTCGTGTATGGTCTTGTCAGCCTTCTGGATTGCCCTGAGCACGTGTCTGAGTTGCGGACTTTCCATCCCGACCTCTTTTTCCATCGCGGCAATCTCCTCTTGTTTCATAAAATACTCTCTCAATATACCCTGCACCTTTTCAGGATACGTATAAATATCTTCTTCTGGCGGAACCCCGATATTTCTCTTCCTGAGTCTCCTCTTTATCAGCATGAGTTTCCTGTGATTCTGTGTCAACAGGTCACTTAATCTCCTCAATTCGTCTGCAAAGGTATTTACAGCACAATCCTTCAGATTCAGGTTTTTGATCTCCTCATAAACGTCTTTCCTGTTGTTTTTCAACTCACGGATAATCTTTTCCGACCCCTGCTTTTTTCTAAGACCTTCCCTGCTCAGTTCTCCAAGGAGCTGCATCCTTTTGTTGAAAAGTTCCCTTATCTTCTCGGTATGTTTAAAAAACTCCCTTTTCCTGACCAACAGGTCTTCTTCACTCTCATCACCTTCTGTCTGTATTATCTCCCCCAGGGGCGCTTCTCCCCGTTCTATCAATTCACCAAGGGTTATTAATTTTTTCAGGATCAGAGGAACAGAAAATGTAGCCAGGGTCAGCTGTTGCCTGCGTCTTTCCACCTCTTTTGCAATCTCTACTTCTCCATCCCTGGTCAGAAGAGGGACAGCCCCCATCTCTTTCATATAGGACCTTAACGGGTCATGCTCCTCCTTGACATCCTGCCCTGCCTCCTCCTCTTCATACATATCCTTCTCTTCAGGCCTCAGACCTGAACCATCTGAATCATAGATGGAATCTTCGTAAAAATCAAAATACTCCTTCATCCGCTCCCCCCTTCTTGATCAGGAGATTCATCTGATCCTGCAGGTTATTAATAAGGTGTCCCTCACCCCTGTTTTCAGCAATCCTGATCTCCATCTCCAGGTCCCTGAGTCTTCTCTTAAGTTTCTTATACCTGATGGTCCTTATGCAATCCCTGATATTCTTTTCAACCTCCTCACCGTCGATGTTGAGTCCCATGGTTGCCCCTGTAACAATGGCCAGGTCATGCTCGTTGAGTTTTGCCGTAATTTCCTCAAGCTTTGAGACAGACGAAAAATAAAGTTTCTCGAATATGGCCCTCACACTCTTATCTTCAATCTCAGCCGGTGTGATACTCTCTCTTATCAAGTGGACATGCTCCGGATAAGAAAGGTATACCCCCAGGAGAAACCTTTCAGCAGACATTGGCTCGGCATTCTTTCTATCACTACGGAACAGACCGGGTTTCTTCCTCAGGAGATTCAGTTCCTCCCTCAAAAACTGCTCCGAAAGCCCTGTTTTTTCCGATACCTCCCTGATTAAATCGCTCCTTATTATGCCGTCCGTTACCCTGGAAATTATAAGTATTAAATCCCGCACAATGTCAACCCTTTCCCCGGAAAGAGAGAGGTAGAAATCAACAAGCCCCATAACATCCCTGAATTTCTGCTGAAAGGCATCACGTCCTTTCTTCCTCAAAAACGTATCAGGATCGTCTCCTGACGGCAGCAATAATACCTTTGCAACAAAACCATCCTCATACAGCAGGGAAAGGGCCCTGACCGAGGCCTTAATCCCTGCATCATCAGAGTCAAACACAAGCAGTATTTTCTTTGTCAGTGCCTTCAGTTTTTTTGCCTGGGCCTCTGTGAGTGCGGTTCCGAGAGGGGCCACGGAATTCTTTATTTCGTGCTGGTGGGCAGTGATAACATCCAGATAACCCTCCATCATAATTACATACCCCCGCTTTCTTATATCTGTCTTTGCAAGGTTAAGACCAAAGAGCTCGGAAGATTTCTTAAAAAGGATGGTCTCCGGTGAATTCAGATACTTGGGGGCACGGGCATTGTCAATAAGGATTCGCCCACCAAAGGCGATCACTTCTCCCCGGACATTGGATATCGGAAAGACAACCCTGTTTCTGAAGGTATCCATCTTCCCCCGCTCTGTATCCTTACACAGCCCTGAGGCGAGTATATCGCTCTCCGCATATCCCTTTGTCTTCAGGAATTTTAAGAGCAGGTTCCCCCCGGGGGCAAATCCTATTGTAAACAGCCCGATCGTCTCATCCGAAAGCCCCCTTTTCTTGAGATAATCCCTTGCCTGTGCATTCCTGCCCAGCTCACTCTCATAAAAGGCACAGGCATCCTTGTGCATCTCTATAAGCCTCTTCCTCAATGTCCTGGTTTCAGATGACCTGACGGATTCCTGCTCAATCCTGACACCTGCCTTCTCGGCAAGCGCCCTGACCGCTTCGGGAAAGGAGATGTTTTCATACTTCATGATAAATGTAACAACATCCCCACCGGCATTGCAGCCAAAACAGTGAAATATCTGTTTATCCGGACTTATAACAAAAGAGGGAGTCTTTTCAGTATGAAACGGACAGAGGGCCTTAAAATTCTGCCCTGCCCTTTTCAGATCAATATACCCGGAAAGCAGGTCTACGATATCAAGGCGAGTCTTGATCTCCTCAACAACATTGCTTAAATCCATAGAAGGTTTTTTTCAAAATACAAAAAACGGTAAGTGAACGAAACTAAACTGTATTATTAATTTTATTAAAACCAAAAAAACTTCGATATCATCTCGTGACCCGGCTGAAGCCGGAACATTCAATTATCTCGATCGTATCGTCAAGGACCCTGTCAAGCAGAAGGTTAACACCTACATTGTCACTTGCAATGTGTCCGGCAATAACAACGTTGAGGTGGTTCTTCTCAGCCTCCTTCCGGTGATCCTCGCTCAGATGCATAGCCACTATCGTACTGACGCCACCAGCAGTTAAACTGCTGAATATCTTCTTCGAACCCTCGGTGCCGCCTGTCATATCAACAAAGACTTTTCCGGCCTTTCTCTTTTCCGAGCCAATGAGTATCTTTGGTCCGGAACCAATCTTTTTGGCTTGCCTGTATTCAGGCACCTCCAGCAGGAGGTCGACTACATCCTCTATCCTGTAAGGCTTTCTCTCGTCGAAGACTCCCTGCAGATAAGATGCAACCATATTGTCGGCCGGGGTATGGAGGCACATAAAAGGTATGTCAAGGAGTCTCGCTGCATCTACGGCACGGGTATGATTAACCGGCATGAGCCTTCGCTCAACCTCTTTTATCCTCCCCTCCATCAGATCCTCTGCAATATTAATGGGCACGCCAAACCTGTGGAGCACATCCGACTGCATTCTCATAACATCATAAAGATGGGCATAGGCCCGGCCTTCAGGATGATGAGAAAGCAGCATGCTTATTGTCCTTCC
This sequence comes from bacterium BMS3Bbin07, assembly GCA_002898135.1. Taxonomy (GTDB): domain Bacteria; phylum Nitrospirota; class Thermodesulfovibrionia; order Thermodesulfovibrionales; family JdFR-85; genus BMS3Bbin07. The sequence continues at coordinate 4,000 of BDTQ01000296.1, read as the reverse complement.
CTTTGACCTCAACTGGTCGGCAAGCACTACCTCGCCCACTTCTATGTCAATCCCCGCAAGGATTGTCTTTATCTCCTCGTCACCATTGCCATAGAGTATTCTGGAGTCGGCATAAGGGTTTTTAAGTGTCTCCTTATCAAAAAACTCTTTATCCCTGTCTTTGAGTTCATCAAGGTTTTTTTTGGTAGATGACAGTTCATTATTAACAATATCAATACCTCTGGGATCATTGCCGATACCGATCGAGACCGCATTTTCGTATAGTTCACCAAGTGTCATCCTGTTCTCCTTTTTATGTTTTATGTTGTATGATGGGAAATAATAAAGACTAACTACTGTTTTTAGACAGGATTAACGGGATTTACAGGATTTCTTTTTTAAATTAAACTGATAAAAATAATTCTATTTTGTTTTATCATGTCCATCCTGTTAATCCTGTCCAGGCAAATTCTTTAAGTCTTTATAGTACTATTAATTCCCCAATAATTCCTTCACCTTCCGACTTACCAGCTTGCCGTCAGCCCTGCCTTTTACCCGCGGCATAAGGCTCTTCATAAGCCGGCCCATATCTTTCAGGGAAGACACACCAGTCTCCTTTATAGTTTCCAGGATTATACCGGCAAGCTCCTCCTCCGATAACTGCTCGGGCAGATAACTCAGGATGACAGCAAGTTCCTCCCTCTCCTGATCTGCAAGGTCCTGCCTTCCACCCTTCTCAAACTCGGAGATGGACTCCCTTCTCTGTTTTGCCTGGGTACTCAGCACCCCGATTACATCGTCATCTGAAAGCTCTCCTTTTTCTATTTCAAGGTTCTTCAGAGAAGCCTTCACCATTCTGAGAGTTGAAACCTTGATCTTTTCAGAAGACTTCATCGCAACCTTCAGGTCGCTGTCAATCCTTTCCAGTATGGACATTTACCTTCCCTGATACAGTCTCATTTTCTTGAGAGCTTTTTTCCGCGCTGCAAGTATCTTTTTCTTCCTCTTGACGCTCGGCTTTTCATAATGCTCCCGTTTCCTGATCTCCGAGAGTATTCCATCTTTCTCACACTGTTTCTTAAACCTCTTCAGTGCAAGCTCGAAGGACTCGTTTTTCCTGACACTCACAGAGGGCATCCACTAACCACACTCCTCTCTATTTATATATTTTAAAAAATAAAAATACTATACCAGCAAAAGTTTATCACTGTCAAGGCAAGCGAAAAGAGGACTAAAAGCTGGCAATTTTGTTATAATTTCATTTATTATTATCTGGTTATCTGAACCAATTAAGGAGGGGTGGCCGAGTGGTTTAAGGCGACGGTCTTGAAAACCGTTGAGGTCTGAACGGCCTCCGTGAGTTCGAATCTCACCCCCTCCGCCATTCATCACCTTAAAAAACCCTACCTGACACCTGCCCCCACCCCAACATCTCCCTCAGGAGTTACAAGGACAAGCTTCTCCCCGTCATTGGCAGCCAGGAGCATACCCCGGGATTCAATTCCCATGAGTTTTGCGGGTTTCAAATTTGCAACCACGACAACCTTTTTGCCCACAAGCTGCTCCGGGCTGTATACCTTGCCGATCCCCGCAACAATCTGCCGTTGCTCTCCGGTATCCACCTGCAGTTTTATGAGTTTATTTGAGCCCTTAACACGCTCGGCCTCCAGTATCTTTCCGACCTTAAGCTCAACCCCGGCAAAATCGTTTATGGATATAAGGCCTGTATCTTCTCTTTTTTCCTCTTTTGCTTTCTTGTCAGGGACAGCCTCTTTCTTTTCTTCCTTACGCTTTTCAATCCTTGGGAAGAGATGCTCTCCCTTTCTCACCCTCCTGCCGCTGACCTGCAGGTCTCCCCATTTCGGCAATTCTTTTCTTTCTCCTATCCTGCCGTCAATACCGAGCTGGCCCCACATCTTCTCTGCCGTAGCAGGCATAAACGGAAAGAGATAGACTGCGAGTATACCGAGGGCCTCGGCAATGGTATAAAGCGTATTGGATAGAGTTCCTTCATCCTTTTCTTTCCAGGGAGCCGCACGCTGTATATATTCGTTTATCTCACCCATAACCTTCCATAACAGGGCAAGTGCATGGTGGAACTCGAGTTTTTCCAGAAAACCACCAAAAATGTTTGACATGCCGGTTGTTGATTCTGCATCAAACCACGCCCTGATCCTTTTTTCCATACCTTCCCTGTCCTTGCCGTCAATTGCCTCGGGAATTATACCCTCTCTGTATTTTTCTATCATGGTCAGGGTACGGCTCAAAATATTACCCAAATCATTTGCAAGGTCACTGTTGATGCGGCCAATAAGTGCATCTTCGGAAAAATCACCGTCAAGGCCGAACGGAACCTCCCTGAAGAGGAAGTATCTGAAGGCATCCGCCCCGTACTTTTCGATCATTTCGTTTGGGTCAACCACATTCCCGACGGATTTGGACATCTTTCTTCCCTTTACAGTCCACCAGCCGTGGGCAAATATATTTCCCGGCAAAGGCATATCAAGAGCCATCAGCATGGTTGACCAGTAGACCGCATGTGTTGTCAGTATATCCTTGCCGACAATGTGATGATCAGCAGGCCACCAGGGTTCGGTCCCCAGGGGCGGTGCAAGATAACGGGTTGCAGAATAATAATTTAGCAGGGCGTCAAACCAGACATAGGTCACGTAATCCTCATCAAAGGGAAGGGGTATTCCCCACGAAAGTCTCTTTTTAGGCCGCGATATGCAGAGGTCTCCAAGGTCCCTGGAGCGTAAAAACCCCATAACCTCATTCCTCCTTGTCTCAGGCAGGATGTATCCGGGATTGTCCTCTATATGCCTGATGAGCCTTTCCCTGTATTCAGACATGAGAAAGAAATAATTCTCCTCCTCTATCTCCTCAACGGGCCTCCCGCACTCCGGGCAGTTACCGTCAAGCAGTTCCTTCTCTGTCCAGAACCTCTCGTCAGGCGTACAGTACCATCCCTTATAAGCCCTCTTTACAATCCTGCCTTTCTGTTTGAGTTTTTCAAGCATCTCACGGACAACACTCCGGTGTTCTTCATCCGTTGTCCTTATGAATGCATCATTTGATATATCAAGCTTCTTCCAGAGGTTTTCAAAATTCTTCACCATGGTATCGGCATGTTCGCCCGGTGTAAGGCCCTTCTCCTCTGCCGCCTTCTGGACCTTCTGTCCATGCTCGTCCGTACCGGTAAGAAAAAAGACACTGATTCCCCTGAGACGGTTAAACCTTGCAAGGATATCAGCAGCAACCGTTGTATAGGCATGCCCGATATGGGGGGTATCGTTAACGTAATATATGGGAGTGGTGACGTAAAATTTATTATGCATCTCTACCTGTGTTTCCTCCTCTTTTTATTCTTGTGCCTGAAGGGAGGCCTCTTCTTCTTGGCTGCCCCGGTCTTGTCTTCCTGGGAGGCATCAGGCTGTTTCGTCTCAATATCACCCTTTTCTGCTGACCCGGAGGTATCAGCGGATATCTTATCCCCTGCCACTGTCTCGGGACGACCTGCATCAGCACCGGAGGAACTGTCACTGCCCGCACCACTACGCTCATTAGATGCCGGCTTTCTTTGCCTGGCAGGCCTCTTCCTCTCCTTAAACCCACCACCGGCGGACGATTTATCCCTTGCAGACCTGGATTCTTCCCTCTTTTTCTCTGGAGCAGGGGCATTGTCCCCCTGCGTCAGAGATGACACAAGACTCTCCGAACTCTCTGAATTGCAATCTCCGCAAAGACACCCATTCATCGGGTCCTCGGGAACAACCTCATCAATCTCATCTGCCTGCCACTCATCATACTCATAGCTGAGGCAGCACATCAGCCTGCCGCATACACCGGAAAGCTTGGCGGCATTCAATACCAGCTCCTGCTCCTTTGCCATGCGGATCGAGATAGGGGCAAAACTTGTAAGGAACGACCGGCAGCAAAACTCCCTGCCGCACACACCAATGCCGCCGATCAACTTTAACTCGTCCCTCACACCAATCTGGCGCATCTCTATCCGCGTTCT
>BDTQ01000295.1 GCA_002898135.1 bacterium BMS3Bbin07 | reverse complement strand
TTAAAGAGGTCGATTATTGCTGTCTCTTCAGTGCCCGGCTTTCGCGGCTCTACCATGAGGAGTACAATATCAACCTCCTTAAGGCTCTCCATTGCCTCTTTGACCATAAATTCACCCAGCTTTCCCATTGGTTTGTGTATGCCGGGGGTATCAATAAAGACGATCTGTGCTGACGGGGTTGTCCTGACTCCGATTATCCTGTTTCTTGTTGTCTGGGGTTTGCTTGTTACTATGGCAACCTTCTCTCCGAGGATGGCGTTGAGAAAAGTGGATTTCCCTACATTGGGTCTCCCCAGTATGGAGACATAGCCGGAACGGAAACCTTTCTCAGGAGAGTTTTTCAATGGCTTCACCAATCCTTTCTACAGCCTTGCGGATATTATCCATGGATGTTGCATAGGATATCCTGATATACCCCTCGGCCCCGAACGCACTGCCCGGCACAAGGGCAACCCCGGCCTCTTCCAGGAAGTAAAGTGCAAGGTCTGAAGAATCCTCTATTATCCTGCCTTTGTATCCCTTGCCAAGTACCCCGGAGACATTCGGAAAGACATAAAAGGCGCCTGTGGGGAGACCGCACCGTATCCCCTCTATGTTATTCAGGGCATCAACAAGAAATCTCCTTCTTATGTCAAACTCTTCCACCATTGTCCTGATAAAATCCTGCGGCCCGTTCAATGCCTCAACTGCCGCCCACTGGGCGATGGATGCGGGGTTGGAGGTAGACTGACTCTGAATCTTGGTCATGGCCTTAATAATATCCTCCGGCCCTGCGGCGTAACCAATCCTCCAGCCGGTCATGGCATGAGATTTTGAGAGGCCGTTTACCACTATTGTACATGCCTTCACCTCTTCCGACAGAGAGGCAATGCTGATATGCCCGGCACCGTCATAAAGGAGCTTTTCATATATCTCATCAGAGATGATGCAGATATTGTTCTTCACTGCAATGTCTGCAATTGCCTCAAGTGTGGAACGGTTGTAACCAAGGCCGGTGGGATTAGACGGATAGTTCAGTATGATGGCCTTTGTCCTCTCAGTAATATACTCCTTCAATTCATCGGGATTAACCATAAAACCATCTTCCTCACGGGTCTTGACAAAAACAGGGGTTGCGTCATTCAGGAGTACCTGTGCCGGGTAGGAAACCCAGTATGGAGAGGGGATTACAACCTCATCTCCAGGGCTCAGGATGGCCTGGGCTATATTATAGAGGCTGTGTTTTGCTCCACATGAGGCTATAATCTCCTCTTTTTTATAGGAGAGAGCGTTATCCTTCCTGAGCTTTTCCGCTATCGCATCCTTAAGCTGTGGTATTCCTCCTACAGGGGTGTACTTTGTATGACCATCCCTTATCGCCTTGACGGCAGCCTCTTTTATATTATCAGGCGTATCAAAGTCCGGCTCTCCGACCCCGAAACTTATCACATCAATACCCTGTGACTTCATCTCCTTTGCCTTTGTATCCATAGCAAGTGTTGGTGAGGGTTTGACCCTCTTTGCTCTCTCCGATACCATAGAACCCTCCGGTATGTTTTTTATTTTATGTTCCACCTGTTGCAACCACGTCTATTATAGATAAGAAGCTTCCAAAATGAAAACACACAGGATATTTTCTCCATTTTCTCTCTGATTTCTTTCAGTCAAAAATGCCATAATATATCACTGTCACTGAATGCAGAGGTATGCATTGGAGTGATAGAGAGGTGAATGAAACCATTATGTACCAATAGCTCATAACGGTGGATAAAAATATGAGGTAGCCTCCGGGCTTAAAAGAGAGAGTGATATTTTCAGTGAAACCGAAAAAGATACTCTTATTTACATCTGTACTTGTCCTGGTAATCTTCATAGCCGGGGCGTTTTTTTATATAAGATCCCCTTTTATGTCAAACCACCTGAAGAGGATAATCCTGCCCGAACTCTCCCGTGTCTCCGGTCAGAGGGTTACATCCAAAAGGATATACATAAATCTGTTTCCCCTTTTTGCAGGCGTTGACGATCTTCTGGTATCCGACAACGAAGGGGAAAAGATTCTCTCAATAAAAAAAGCCAGGTTCTATATTGAACTTCTGCCGCTTCTGCGCCGTGAACTCTATGTCTCCGTTGTTGCTATCGATAGCCTTCAATATGGGACTACCATCCAGTCTGTAAAGGATGCGGCTGGATTAATGACCGCAAAAAAATCAGGGATTGAAACATCGGGCTGGAGAATAAAGTTTGGGAGCATATTGCTGAACAATGGAAACATCAGGGTTTCTGATCCGGAAAAAAGAGTCGTTCTGTCCCTTCATAACATAAGGGCTGAAGGAAATATGAAACGGAGGTCCCTGAACCTCAGGAACGCAGAGCTCAAGATTACACGGAAAGACAGGGATGTCATCAAAGGAAACCTGAATGTACTGTTATCGCTTTCCGATAACAGGGTCCGGTTAAAAACTCTTGAGTTCAAGAGCGGAGATTCATACCTGAATCTGAAAGGGCAACTGAATAACAATATCTTTGAAGGTTCAATAAAGACTGATGTGTCAATAGAGACATTATCAGAGATATTTTTGCTCAAAAAAGATAGCACGGGCAGCATAACTGCAAGCGGACAGGTTCGGTGGAAGGCCGGAGCCGACAACAAAACCCCCAAACTCCAATCCCCACCAGCCCTGACTTTCCTGCGAGGGTTATCCTTTAACCTTGACGTAAAGGGCAATATATATCTTGAAACCCTGATGGAGCTCCTCAAAGAAAAAATTCCTCTACGGGGGCTTGCCGGCTTTTCAGGTACTGTAAAGGGTCCTGTAATGAATCCGGTAGCACAACTCAAGGTTGAGATGAAGGAAGGGCATATATACGGCATTGATGTCGACAGTGTAACATGCAGGTTTTCTTATAAGGAAAAGGTGCTGCAATTTCGCGACGGCAAAGTCACTGCCTACAACGGGAAGGCTGTTGTAAGTGTCGATATCTACCTTTCAAGGCCAACAAGATTTTCCCTGAAGGTTCAGGCGGAATCCATTGACAGCCACAACATATTGAAGCTGATCAAATGGGACCCCGGATTACCACCGGGCAGTGTTACAGGATTCCTGCAATCAGAAGGCCGGGCATTTGAACCATGGGGCACTTTTCAATACAAGGCGTTTCAAACGGAGAAGAATGAAGGTGTCAAAGGCAAGTCATCCGAAACGTCGTTCCTCAAAAAGATAAAAAAGGCAAGCGGTTCCTTTCGTATGAAAGGGCATGTGCTTACATTAACAGACCTTAAAGCCTCATCTCCCAGTACCAGGCTTGCCTCTGAAGGATTCCTGGACTTTGAGAAAGGAATCCTCAGGCTGAAGGCCCATGTTACATCAGAAGACCTTAACGAAGTATATTATAAAGAGGGAGTGATAAAGGGAACCGGACAGTTCGAGGGCAATGTTACCGGGTTGATAGATGACCCTGTGATTTCCGGCAACATAAGCCTGTGCAACTTCTCCTATATGGAGCGGTTTCTGGGATGTCTTGATGCCCTGATATCATACAGGAAGAGCGGGGTGACGATTAACAGCCTTGAGGGTAAGCTGAAGGATACTGCCTATACTTTAAGGGGTACGGTAAGCACCCCTGAATCTGAACTGTTTACATTCAACAGTCCTGAGTTCTCTCTCTCCGGCACTTTTTCCCGTTTACACCTTAACAACCTCAGGGATTGGATTACACCAAGGTCAACACAGGCAGAAACTCAGGGATTTCCCGAGATAGCAAATGAGGCCAAAGGTTTGCTTTCCGGGGACTTCAGGCTTACCGGGCCCTTAAATGACCTGATCCTGGCCGGCCATACAGAGACTGAAGAATTAAAAATAAAAGGCATTTATGCACATCTGAAAACAGACTTCAAGTACAGCCGCAGGGAATTCAACCTGTCGAACCTTGCACTTACAAAAGGCACATCTTTTTTAAGGGGTGCCCTCAGCATCTCAAACGCCGGCGTTATAAAGAGTGATGGATTTACGCTCTCTCTTGTCTCTGATGATATTACCACAAAGGCACCACAGGGTTTCCGTATCAGGGGAAACCTGAATGTGAGTGGTTCATTAAAGTCTCCTGAGGGAGAATTCAATGGCATGCTTGAGGTGAGCACTGACAACAGGCCAACCGGAGAAGACACAACTCCCATTAAATCAGAGCTGGGTGATATCCATCTGAGACTTAAGGATCAGGAGCTCACACTCGAGGGCAGGTTGTTCAGGAAGCAGGTCTCAATTACCGGGAGCATGGCGACGTCCGGCGATCTGCCATGGCAGGCCAGGGTAGATATTGCA
>BDTQ01000294.1 GCA_002898135.1 bacterium BMS3Bbin07 | reverse complement strand
TACATGCTCTGGTTCCTCTTGTTTGTTAATATCAACCTGCTTGTTTTTAATGCTTTTTCCGAGTGGTTTTTTTGGGATGAGTTTGGGAAAAGGTTTAATTTTATAGCTGTTGATTATCTTGTATACACACAGGAGGTTATACATGATATCCTTGAATCATACCCTATCCCCCTGCTTCTTGCAGCGGTCTTTATAATCAGTTCTGTCATCTTTTATTTTATTTACAGAAAAAGAGGTATTCTTGATTCTGCATTTGATTCCACACAGGGTTATCTGCGCCGATTGAGAGTTGCCGCAGTTTTTATTCTTCTGCCTGTCCTCTTTTTTAATGTGCTTGATAAGCAATCCATAGCAGAGATATCCGATAATCAATATGATAATGAATTATCCAAAAATGGACTTTATTCCCTGTTTTCCGCCTTTAGAAATAACACCCTGGAATATGACGACTTCTATAAGACTGAGGATATAACGACTGTAATGTCTAACTTGAAGAATTTGACCGGATTTGATGATAACTCCTCGCAGTTCATAAAAAAAGATGGTGATGAGCTGAAATATAATATTGTTTTGATTATGGTTGAGAGCCTTAGTGCGGAATACATGGGGATTTTTGGAGATAACAGGGGGTTAACTCCAAACCTGGACAGGTTAGCCGGGAAGGCTCTGTTTTTCGATAATTTTTATGCAACGGGAACAAGAACGATTAGAGGGATGGAAGCCGTCACCTTATCTGTTCCTCCAACACCTGGAAGAAGCATTGTCAAAAGACCGGACAACCATAATATGTTTTCTTCAGGGTTTGTATTTAAGGAAAAGGGATATGAAAACAAGTTTATTTATGCAGGATATGGTTATTTCGATAATATGAACGAGTTTTTTTCACATAACGGGTTTGGTATTGTTGACAGAACAAACATGAGCAGGGAGGAGATAACATTTTCCAATGTGTGGGGTGTGTGCGATGAGGACCTATTCAATAAGGCGCTTAAGGAATCAGATGAATCATACAGGAGAGGCAAACCTTTTTTTAACTACATAATGACGACTTCCAATCACAGACCATACACCTATCCTGAAGGAAAGATAGATATTCCTTCGCATACAGGAAGGGCAGGAGGGGTGAAGTATACAGATTATTCCATTGCTCAATTCCTGAAAAAGGCAGAAGGCAGGCCCTGGTTTGAAAATACTGTTTTTGTTATCGTAGCTGACCACAATGGAGGGAGTGCAGGAAAGACATCATTGCCTGCCTGGCGGTACAGAATTCCCCTTTTAATTTATGCGCCAAAAATTATAGCCCCGAATACTATAAGTAAACTATCTTCACAAATTGATCTTATGCCTACGCTTTTTTCAATTATGAACTGGAGCTATGAGAGTAAGTTTTACGGCAGGGATATTCTTGACGAAAAGTTTCGCGAAAGAGCATTTATCGGCACTTACCAGAAATTAGGGTTTTTAAGAGAGGGGCGGCTTGTTGTCCTGGAGCCGGACAGGAGTGGCCATGAGTATAAGACAGCTAATCAGGGTCTCAGAAGTATAAAGTATGAAAAGATCGCTCCTTTATACAAGGATGAACTGGATGCGATAACATATTATCAGAGTGCAAGTTATTTATATAAACATCATCTTAATAGATGGAAACAGTGATAATCAGGGTCTTCCCGGAGAGTGCAACCCAGCAGAACCGACAAACCGTGAGTGTAGTTGCGGTAGCCGCTAAAAACCTTAACCGGAGAGGCAAAACGTTTTGTTTGCTGGGATGGTCAAGAAAAGCGTTTACAAAGAAAAGATTGGCGGGAGCGAGTGGGAATCGAACCCACCTTCCCCGCTTTTGGCAGGGAACACCGGATTTGAAGTCCGAGGGGGACACCAGAGCCCCAGTCGCTCCCGTGCTTGATTTTACAGGGTTTTCGCTTTTTTCGTCAAATACCCCATTCTCTGGAAGTACCACATAGTCATTGGTTTTGAGTTATTATAAAGAACCGTGAAAATCAGGACCATCATTAAGATATCATCCCTTCTGCTCATATTATCGGGCGTGGCTTTCTATTTCTTTATCCTGAAGGACCTTCCGTCGGTTGAGCAGTTGAAATCATACAAACCGGCAGCGGTAACAAAGGTTTATGCCAGTGACAATGTGCTTATTGGTGAGTTCAAGATGGAAAGGGGCAGGTATGTTGCTATCAGTGAAATCCCGCAATACCTGGTCTATGCAGTGCTTGCAACAGAGGATTCGAGGTTTTTTGAACACAAGGGGCTTGATTACTTTGCACTTATGCGCGCCTTGGGAAAGGATATTATTCACTGGAGGTTCAAGGAGGGGGGCAGTACAATTACGCAGCAGCTTGCCAAGATACTGTATCTTTCCCATGAAAAGACACTGAGACGCAAGTTCCGGGAGGCGATACTTGCAATGAGGATAGAGAGGGAACTCTCAAAAGAGGAAATACTGGAGCTTTATCTGAACAGGACATATTTTGGTGAGGGGGCTTACGGTGTTGAGATGGCTTCAAGGGTCTATTTCGGCAAGTCAGTGAGGGAGATAGACCTTACAGAGGCTGCAATGCTTGCCGGGCTTCTTAAATCCCCCGGGTATTATTCTCCATACAAAAATATTAAGAGGGCCGAGGACCGGATGAATCTTGTATTGATGCGGATGGAAAAAGAGGGGTTTTTGAGGCCATCCGAAAGGCGCAGGGCTGCAAAGAAGGGGTTGAGGCTTTTGAATGCAGGTGCCAGGAAAGAGGGTTACGGCTATTTTTTAAGCTATATACGCAACTACCTTGAAGAGGAGTATGGTACAGAGATGGTTTATAAGGGCGGCCTCCGCGTGTACACCACGTTAAGGAGATGGGCTCAGATTCAGGCCAGGAGGGCATTGAGGGAAGGGCTTGAAGCCGTGGACAAGCGGCAAGGATGGAGGGGTGTGACAGGACATATTGATGGAGTGGATGTGCAGAAAGAACTCGGCTCTGTTGCCAGGGCAGACGTGCTTTCCTCCCTGAAAGGGGAGCTGTTGAAGGCAACGGTGCTCAGGGTGTACAGAGACAAGGCCATCCTGAAAGTCAACGGTGCCTATGGTATCCTGAAACTAAGGGATGCCCTGTGGGCAAGAAGGGTTTTTAAGCCCGAACAGAAGACCCCTCTCTATACCGAGAACTTCAACCTTGAAAAACTGCTCTCTACAGGGGATGTAATCCTTGTGAAACTGAAAAAGATAGAGGATGGTGTTGCTTATGTATCGCTGGAGCAGGAGCCTCTTGTTCAGGGGGCACTGATTGCGGTTCAACCCGGAACCGGATATATAGAGGCGATGGCGGGGGGGTATGATTTCAGGAAAAGTCAGTTCAACCGTGTCCTGCATGCAAGGCGGCAGGCCGGCTCGGCATTTAAACCCGTTGTTTATGCCCTTGCACTGGAAAAAGGCATGACCCCGGCAACCATAATAAAGGATGAACAAATAAGTTATCCCACAGGAGATGGCGGGCAGTGGGAGCCTGTTAATTATGACAGGAAATATTCCGGCCCTGTAAGGTTGCGGGAGGCGTTGGTAAATTCGCTCAATGTGGCCACTGTAAGGCTTGCGGAATCCCTTGGCGTGGAAGACCTCGTCTCTCTTGCCAGGGCCTGCGGCTTTGAAGGAAGCATCCCGAATGACCTCAGCCTTGCACTCGGCTCCCTGACGGTTTCTCCCCTGAGGCTCACGATGTGCTATACTGTCTTTGCAAATGAAGGGGTCAGAATGAACCCTGTAGCCATAAAACAGGTGGTCTCTTCTGATGGACGCATCCTTGAGTTTAATATTCCCGAGGGTTTTAAGGTAACTTCACCTGAGGTGGCTTACCTTGTAACCAGTATGCTGGAAGATGTAATACAGAGAGGTACGGGGAAAAGGGCTGCAGGACTCAAGGTGCCGTCTGCAGGGAAGACGGGGACGACCGACAACTTCATTGATGCCTGGTTTGTTGGCTATACCCCCGGGCTGCTTGCCGGAATATGGGTTGGTTATGATAACCCTGCATCCCTGGGCAATGGCATGAGTGGTGGAAGGGTGGCTGCACCTATCTGGCTGAATTTCATGAGGGCCGTTACAAAAGAGGACACAGGGGATTTCATTAAACCTGATAATGTTGTAAAATATTACATAGATAAAGAGACAGGCCTGCAGGTCCTGAATAATTCAGCCAACTCCGTAGAGGAGTATTTTATAGACGGGACAGAGCCTGAGTGGAAGTACATGAACAGATTGAGGAAGTTGTTAAAGAGTTTGTTTGGCGGAAGAGGTAATGACTAATCAAACACCAAAGGAGGATGGTATGAAAAGGGTTGTTTTATGTTTTGTTATGATAATCTCTTTGTCACTGATAATGGTTCCAGGTATTCTGAATGCCCAGCCAAACGGCACTTATGACCATGCGCTCTACCTGTATAAAGAGGGCAAATTCAAGGAAGCGGTTAAGGAACTGAGGGATTACCTGCAGAAAAGACCGGAACCGTCAGCATATTACCTTATGGGATACGCCCTGTATGAGCTTGGCAGGTACCAGGAGGCCAGGAAGTATTTTGATGAGGCATATCTGGTGGAGCCGGAGTTCAGACCTGAAAAAATAGATTTCCAGCGTGCAAAACCCTAATCAGGATCTGGTGCTGATAGTTTCCCGACCACCTGCGAGATATAGACAATGCAATCTTCACATATCCTCTCGGGTTCACTGTTACATATCATTCGGTTGAGCTCCCAGCAGGGTTTGCTCTTGTCGATATAGGCGGAACAGAAGTCTCTTGTCTTTTCCGGACAGTCTGTTATCTTCCAGCACGGGGCATACTCGAGGAGCTTCTTGATCCCCTCAATGCTTATCTTCTTTATATGGATAAGGTCCCTAAGGCATTTCAGCCATTTGATGTCGTTTTCAGAATAGTATCTGTTCTTGTTTCTCCGTGCAGGTTTTATCAGGCCGTGTTTTTCATAGAGCCGCAAGGTCTGGTCTGTGGTGCCGATTAATTCAGCCACTATCCCGATAGGATAAAGAGGCATGGCCATTTTTTCTTCTTCCGTCATATCTTTTCTTGTCTTTTTCTTTTCTTTCATCTTAAACCCATTCACTCCTTTTAAACCTGTAAGCCCGGGCGCACTATTGTTATCAGTTCAGCAGGATTCCATGTTCTGATACCGACGCGGTCATTGCGGATTTATTATTGCCGTTCGCCTTCAATAGAGGTTGCAGAGGTCCCGGACAATCAGGACGTTTACTAATTATAATTATTAAAAACTTTTTTAATTAAAAAAAGCAAGGTAATTCAACGATTGTCTGCGGGGCTATTCGGGTTAATCGGATTTTGTCCGTGCAAGAACAGCTCCATAGACCTCTCTCACACCTGCAC
>BDTQ01000293.1 GCA_002898135.1 bacterium BMS3Bbin07 | reverse complement strand
AGCAGATAATCCCATGTTATGCGGGCAAGTTGAACATTGTCATCACAGAAAACGGAGACATTTATCCCTGCGAGTCCTTTACCCCGAAGATGAAACTCGGCAATGTGAGAAAAGACGGATATGATATTAAGGAGATGTTGAAAAGCACCCGCGCACGGAAGGTTGTACGTTCCATAAGGGAAGAGGGCTGCTTCTGTACACATGAGTGTTATTTCATGATAAACATTCTTTTTAATCCCGCTATGTATCCCACTCTGTTGAAAGAGTACGTGAAGATCTGATTAAAGCTGCCTGGCGCCCCTGTTGCGTTCATAGACCGTTACTATTGTCCTGTATCTGAATACCCCCGTAGCCGTGCTGAAGACCCTGGAGAGATGATATCCCCTCACCCTCTTCCTGACATAGCCTGGAAGTGGCTGACCCACCTTCTGAGATATTACAACTACGGCACCGGGCCGGCCCGTCTTTTTCAGGCCGTTTCTGTAATATACGGGGTTCCTGTACAGCCAGGTAAATCTCAGGGATGATTTTTCCACTCTTTCTGCCGGCATGGGACGTCCAAACTTCTTGTTCACCTCATAATTGTATAAAAGCTTCCTGTCCGTAAAAAGATCCAGGATGGGTACGGCAACAGCAGGGTTGACAAAAGACCTCTTCTGCGGCAGGGTAAAGACCTCAACATCCCTGATTTCAAGCGAATTCAGATACCTGCCAGCTTCCCTCAGGTTTACTGTACTGTATTTCTGCAGGAAAGGAAGATATACGGATATGGCCAGTACAAGTGAAGAGCCTATAACACAAAACACTATAAACTTCCTGACCTCTTTGGCCCTGATATTTCTCAGTCCGTAAGAGGCCATCAATGTCAGCATTGGCAACAGCGGGATGACATACCGTATTCTCCTTATCTGAAACAGAAGAACAAGAAGAATCAGATAGCTTATGATCATATATTTCAGATCTCTTTTCCTGATTGCGACATATAGGGAATATAACGCTGCTACAGTAATAAAGGGGTTTATCTGAAATAGGAATGTTGAAGCAAAAGTCTCTCCCCACCGCCTCAGCCCCGGCATCTGATAGCTGAAGAGGAATTTAATCTGTCCTAAGAAAAAGTCATATTTCAGTAAAATAACCACACTAATGAGCAATCCTGCAAGCAGGGCAATTACAGAGCTTCTGAGAAGTGGCCCCCTCCAGTCTTTTTTCAGGTATACCAGCAGTATGATACAGAGGACCGAAAGCATCGGCCAGGTCGAATACTTGCAAAAGAAGACAAGGAATATGGCAATGGCCGAGGATATTATCCACCCTGCCCCCCCATACTCCATTGCCATGAGAAAAGCAAAGATTGAGAGTGTCAGGAAAAACATCGTCGGCACATCAACCATCATAAACGGTATCTGGACAAAAAGATACGGTACCCCTAACATGAGAAGCCCGGCATAAAAACCCGTATCTTCGTCCCAGAGTGTCTTGCCGATCATGTATGTGAGCACAACCGACAGGGAAAAGAGAAGCGTTGTGAATGCCTGGATATATATCCTCTGTTCCCCAAACACCTTAAGAATAATTCCGTAAAGGAAGGGTATAAGGGGCAAATCAGTCCAGGCCAGGATACTGCCTCCCCATTCATTAAAGAAATATTTAACACCATATAGTTCCAGATGCTTGGCCTGCGTAAAATATCTTGAGGTATCAACAATTACCTCAGGTTCACTCCAGAAAAACGCTGCAATCATAAAGGAAGAGATAAAAAGGAAGAGCGGATTGCGATCAAAAAAAGAGACCTTTGACAAGCCATAGGCAATTATAATAACGGGAATAAGGAGCAGAAAAACTCTGAATGCATTAACATCGGCAAATACCCACCGCCACCTCGTCAGCCTGTTGTCGTCAAGAAAACGAATTGAATAAAGTATTACAGGCGTGGCAAGTGTGAAAAAGGAAATTATCAGAAAATAAGGGGCTGTCTTGATATCAGATTGTTCCGTATCCATCTTTATACCTTTTATAACTGCGTAATCAGGATTGAGCAGAGGCAGGGATTACTTTGAACAAGGAGAGGATATCCCCTCCCTGCCCAAAGATTAATAATTTTATTTCTCTATCGGGAAGTTCTTTCGTGCAGCATTACCAATAGCCCTCTTCATCATGTTACCACCCCAGAAACCTTTCCCCCATGATGTATAGCCGAATGACAGCACACGGGCATCATACCCAAGTGCACGCAAGGCAACTATCGGGAGATTCTGAGTCTGCCCCGTGTAACAATACAGGACAAGTATCTTGTCCTTAGGCAGCTTTTTGAGGTTTTCAGGTTTGAGTATCTCACTGTATGGAATATTGATTGCCCCTGGAACGTGTCCACCCTTGTAAGCCTTAGGCATTCTTACATCCACCACAAGGAAGTTCTTCTTTTTTGCCTTAATCCATTTGTATAACTGGTTTGCATTAACCTGGAAATGTTTTTTAGCCGGTCCCTGACTCAACACGGCATCAAGCTCTTTTACTGCTGCCGGACTAAGCGCATAGGCAGGTGATAGTAAAGCCAATAGTGCCACTACCGTCATAAATACCTTCAAAGTTTTCCTCATCCCAAAGCTCCTCCATAGTAATTTTCAGTTTTTTAAACCCGGATTATTAAGACATCTCCTAACAAAATACTCTTTTGCATCACCTACAATCACATACTCTACCACCACCTTTCATAATCGAGACCAACCGTATAAGCTACGGCCCTTTTTTCTGTTTCACGCAAAAGTATAAAGAAATTCCATACTAAAAGGCAAACTTTTTCAAGACTTTTAGTATCCGGCCCTCTACACCGTTAATTTCTTTCTAAAAACAGACGGGTAAATATATAATATAACCATGAAAAGAATACTCTATCGAGTTCATGCAGACAGTATAACAGGAGGATAACATGGCATATAAAGACCTGAGGGAATTTATAACCCTTCTTGAAAAAAAGGGACTACTGAAGAGGATAACGGCCGAGGTTGACCCTGTCTTTGAGATTGCAGAGATTAACGACCGTGTGGTAAAGGCAGGAGGGCCCGCCCTCCTTTTTGAAAATCCAAGGGGAGCGAAATTCCCGTGCATCGTAAACCTCTTCGGCTCATACGAACGGATGAACCTTGCCCTTGAGGTTGAAAACCTTGACGATATCGGCAGGGAGATTCTGGAGTTTCTGGAACCGGAGATCCCTACGAATTTCATGCAGAAGCTCAAGGCCCTGCCAAAACTCAAGCAGTTGAGCGATTTTCTCCCCAAATATGTAAAGAACGGTGCCTGCAAGGAGGTGATTGTACGGGAAAACCCCTCTCTCGACATCTTCCCGGTACTCAAGACATGGCCTGAGGATGGAGGAAGGTTTATAACCCTTCCAATGGTCTTCACAAAGGACCCGGAAACCGGCGAGCGTAACTGCGGGATGTACCGTATGCAGGTCTATGATTCAAGAACAACCGGGATGCACTGGCATATGCACAAAGATGGGGCAAGACATTACCGCAAGGCTGAAAAACTGGGAAAGAGACTGGAAGTGGCTGTTGCCATAGGGGCTGACCCTGCGGTAATGTATTCTTCAACAGCGCCGCTCCCGGAGGGTATAGACGAGATGCTCCTTGCCGGTTTTTTGAGAAAATCGCCGGTCGAGCTTGTTAAATGCGAGACTGTAGACCTTGAGGTCCCTGCAAATGCAGAGATAGTGCTTGAGGGCTACTGTACACCAAAGGAGAGGAAGGTTGAGGGTCCATTCGGTGACCATACAGGGTACTACTCATTACAGGATGAGTTTCCGGTCTTTCACATCACCTGCATAACCCACCGCAGGGATGCAATCTACCCTGCAACAATCGTCGGCAAGCCACCAATGGAAGACTGCTACATGGCAAAGGCCACGGAAAGGATATTTTTACCCCTCCTGAAGAAACAGCTTCCCGAAGTCATTGATATGAACCTCCCGGTTGAGGGAGTATTTCACAATATTGCCATAATATCCATCGACAAACGCTACCCCGGACATGCACGCAAGGTAATGTATGCACTGTGGGGAATGGGGCAGATGAGTTTCACGAAGATGATACTGATAGTTGACAGCTGGGTCAATGTCCAGGACCCCGGAGAAGTCGTATGGAGGTTAGGCAACAATGTCGACCCCTCTAAAGACGTTGTGATACTTGAGGGCCCGCTGGATGTACTTGAACACGCCTCACGGATACCTGCTTACGGAGGCAAGATGGGCATAGATGCCACAAAAAAATGGAAGACAGAGGGCTTTACACGTGAGTGGCCGGATGATGTTGTGATGACGCCGGAGATAAGAAAGCTTGTGGATGAGAGATGGAAGGAGTATGGGTTTTAGGATGGAGTGATGGAGTGATGGAAGAGAAGAAACCTGTTTGCAGAAACTGTAGTGCTGAGCTGAAGCTTTATATTGGCTGACGGACGGCAAGGCTCTGCTGCACGGAGTGCAGCAATACCTTTACCATCAGTGAGTATATTGATGATCTCACTGAAGAGATGTGGGAGAGGATTGCGCTGAGGCCCTGCAACAGGGCCTGAACCCTGCTACCAGGCTGGATTCTACAGGCTTGACTTACTGCTGCCACCTCCTATACAGGTCATGGTCGATACGCATCTGGTCAAGTACCTTTCCTGCCATGAAATCAATCATATCGTCAATACTTTCCGGCTTGCTGTAAAAACCTGCAACAGGAGGTACTATCCTCACGCCAAGCCTTGCAAGCTTGAGCATGTTTTCAAGGTGGATGGCACTGAGCGGGGTCTCCCGTGGCGAAAGAATAAGGGGCCGGCCCTCTTTTATTGCAACATCAGCAGCCCTCTCTATTAGGCTGTCGGCATATCCGTTTGCTATTGCCGAAAGGGTCTTCATGGTGCAGGGGACTATGAACATCGCATCGATCTGAAAGGAACCACTTGAGACAGGAGCCCATAGATTCTTCCCGTTATGGACAAAAAGCCCATCAAAGGAAGATAGTGCATCGCCGGCTGGCCTTTTCTCCTTAAGCCAGGTCTTCAGCCTCTCTTCAGGCTTTTCTGAAAGATCAAGACCCACCTCTTCAATTATTATCGAGATGGCT
>BDTQ01000292.1 GCA_002898135.1 bacterium BMS3Bbin07 | reverse complement strand
CGCCGGAGCTTAAAAACAAAACTTTCCTGTCCCCTTTTTTTTGTGCATCCGACAGATAGAGGGAAATATCATCAGCAACCTGCCTTGCTGCCTCAGCCTTGTCCTTAAAAATATGTATCTTTAGATTCCCGATTGTCCTGTTCATTTTTCACTTCATGCCCTCCGAACTGGTTTCGGAGGGCTGAGAGTATCTGACCCGTGAAGGAAGGGGTTTTTTGTGATTCCTCACGGAATTTAAGTGATTCTTTAATAACAGGCACGGAAACCCCTAATTCTTTTGCAGTTTCTACTGTCCAGAGACCCTCTCCGCTATGAGAGACACTGCCGGAAATCTCGTCAAGGTCTTCACCGTATTCTTCGAATGCCTTCTGCAGCCACCCGGTCAAACGGGATTCAATAACGCTCCTGTGGTTGTATACGCGGCAGACCTCTCTGAGGTCTATATCAAAATCCGATGCCTTTATTACTGCAAAGCCCTCGGCAATCGCCTGCATCATACCGTATTCGATTCCGTTGTGAACCATCTTTACAAAGTGACCTGCTCCGGTTCTCCCCATGTATCCATACGCATCAGGGGCAGCCATATCTCTAAAAAGGACTTCATATTTTTCAAAAAGCCCTTTTTCTCCCCCAACCATTACACAGGCTCCTTCTCTTGCACCCCGAGGCCCGCCGCTCACACCAACATCAAGGAATCCAAGCCCTTTTTCCCTGAGTTCACTGCCCCGCCTGATGGATTCCTTATAATTTGAATTGCCCCCGTCAATTATCGTATCGCCCTTATTCAGGAGTGGAGTCAGTTCCTTCAGTACATTATCAACCCTCTGATGAGGCACCATGAGCCACAGAAGCCGCGGCGTCTCTGTTTTTTCGACCAGTGCCTTCAGAGAACCCGTCCCTTTGGCACCCTTTTCTTCCACTTCCCTGACATTTTCTGCAATGGGGTCATAAGCGGCAATGTCCCAGCCGTGCTCAAGCAGCCTCAGTACCATGTTTTTTCCCATTTTCCCTAATCCGATGTATCCTAATGTTTTCATGAATAATAGTTTAGCAAAATAGCAGGAAAAGAAGCACGAGCAGGCTGGCAAGTTAACAGGCTGGCAAGCTGGCAAGCTATTAAACCGGCAGATAGAAGTAGGGATTTTAAAGGCACACACCCCTTAATCCCCTCTTGATAGAGGGGAAAGCAGAGGATATACAGATAAGGGGCGGAACGGGAAGAGGGAAAGTCGTGCAAGCTGGTAAACAGCCATGAGAAAGCGGAAGCAAGAACTCTCCCCTCTAAAAAGAGGGGCCGGGGGTATGTAAAGAGCTGATTTTCATCTGAATTAACTGTTTGATATTGCAGTCAAACATGTCTCTCTGAATAATTGCCGGGTTAATAACAAGCCGGCAGGCCGGCAAGCTGACAGGTGGGCAGAAGGACCTGTAAAAATAAAACATTTATGGTATAATTTTTATCGTAATTGAAGTCATTATAATCCTGATTAATCCTAAAACTATTTTAAGGAGGGGCAATGGCTACAGAAATATTTAAAGATCTTGTTGAGCTTAAGAATGACACTGTCTTTGTAAAGGACAAGCAGGGAATCAGAAATCTCATGGATACGGCTATTTACGACGCAGTTTTTGAGGCTGACGAAGAAAAAAAGAGAGCAAAGCTTATCTTTATCAAGGAAGTTGCAAAGGCTTGCGGTGGGGTGCCTTCTTCCATCCAGGGACTATATGAGGAGATGGGAAGACAATATCCGGGCTTTACTGTCCCGGCGATAAACATAAGAGGGCTTACCTATGATGTGGCAAGGGCAATCTTCAGAAAGGCACTTCAGATGAATGTGGGAGCCCTGATATTTGAGATTGCGCGGTCAGAGATTGGATATACGAAGCAGAGGCCTCTGGAGTATGCAACCGTGGTCCTGGCTGCTGCAGTCCGGGAGGGGTTTGAAGGCCCTGTCTTTGTTCAGGGAGACCATTTTCAGCTGGTCAGACGGTATTTTCTTGATAACCCCGGCGCAGAGACAGACTACATAAAGGGGCTTATAGCAGAGGCTGTGGAGGCAGAGTTCTACAACATTGATATTGATTCATCCACCCTTGTTGACCTCGACAAACCCACTGTAAAGGAGCAGCAACGGCCGAATTTTGAGAAGACCGCAGAACTGTCGGAATACATAAGAGAGATTCAGCCCCCTGGTCTGGACGTCTCAATCGGTGGGGAAATAGGAGAAATCGGCAAAAAGAACAGCAATCCCGAAGAATTAAGGGCTTACCTTGACGGTTTCAGAGAGACTTTTAAGGGGGAGAAAGGACTAAGTAAATTAAGTGTGCAGACAGGCACCAGCCACGGCGGCGTTGTCCTGCCGGATGGCAGCCTTGCCGAGGTCAAGATAGATTTTGAGACTCTCAGGAGCCTCTCCGAGATTGCAAGAAAGGAATACGGTCTTTCAGGCTGTGTACAGCACGGTGCCTCAACTCTGCCTGATACCGCCTTCCATATGTTCCCTGAGACCGGGACTTCAGAGGTCCATCTGGCCACGGGATTTCAGAACATGATATATGACAGCAAACATCTTCCCGAGGAGTTCAGAGCAGAGGTGTACAACTTTATAAAACAGGAATATGCCAAGGACAAAAAAGAGGGTCAGACCGAGGAGCAGTTTATATACAGCACAAGAAAGAAGGGGTTTGGTCCTTTGAAAAAGAAATGGTGGGACCTGCCTTCGGATGTAAAGGAGCCTATCATGAAAGAGCTGGAAGCGAAGTTCGAGCTCCTCTTTGATAAGCTGAAAGTAGGAAATTCCGCGGAGATAGTCAACAGGACGGTCAAGCCCGTGATTGTTGGGAAAGGAACTGACCGGTAGTTAGGGATATTTGAAACAGAGACAGAGTCGTGGAAAGGGACAAGGATGTTCATCCTTGTCCCTCTTTTTATAGTTCAGGGCCTTTTCCGCCGGTATTTTTGGAGATGGTACCGGATTGCAACAGAAAAAGATAATCTGCAATAAGAAGAATAATTTGCGCCGATTTGTTATAATTTATAAAGATTTAACAAAGGAGGGATATTTATGGGTAAGGCACAGTATTTAGTTGACGAGAGCGGCAAAAAGACAGCCGTTGTGTTGCCGGTAGAAGAATATGAAGAACTCCTTCAAGACATACATGATCTTGCTGTTATCGCAGAACGAAAAGATGAATCGACTATTAGTTTTAATGAATTAAAAAAACATTTGGAAGCAAATGGGCTCTTATGAAGTTCAGTGGAAACATTCTGCTGAAAAAGACCTGAGAAGTATTGACAGGCAATATATCCCTCGAATTCTTGAAGCTATTGAATCCCTTTCTGAAAATCCATTTACATCTCAATATCGTAGGCTTCAGGGAGCTGACTCAAGCTACCGTATTCGCATTGGAGATTATCGTGTAATTTATCAATTTGATACTGAGAAAAAAATTAATTGTTATTTACCATGTTCGGCATAGAAAAGATATTTATCGTAAAAAATAAACCGGCAAATAAAGACTGACAGCCCCTCAGACCATTATCCTTACCCACCTGAAACGACAAGTAACATGAAGTGTAACCTCAGGAAGCAAACTTTCTGCAAAGCCCTTCAATGAACTTTTCCAGTTCCTCCGGTGGCAGCAGGTGCTCAGGCATCTTGGTGTCAAGCATGATTGCCTTGTCTATCTTTTTAAGGAGGTTTATCACTGCATGTGTGATTATCTTTTCTCCAAAACCCTCCGGAGGATCTTCTATGAGGAGGCTTTCGGTGTTCCAGCAATCATCAGTTGGTGCGATTCCCTTACACTCTGTGAGGATTATTGTTTTAGGGGTCGCTCCGGCCTCTATTGCCATGGAACGGATTTCATGGTTTACAATCTGAAGCCCCCTGATTACAGGGTTTGACATTGCCTTGTGTCTGCCCTTTGTGATAGGCAAAAAACGTTTGAAATTTACCCCTGAGCAGTAGATAAGCCTTTTTTTGCCGGGGATAACCACAAAATAAAGGGCATCGTTTATGTATTCAAGACGATCATCTGATTTCATATCAGATAATATAACAAAAAAGATAAACCCCTTGCATTGGATAATCCTGGGTGTTTCCCGTTATTGAAAAAAATCAGAACCCTGTGCTATTGTAATTTGACAATGTAACCATATGGCTGGATGTCAGGGAAGAGGGGTGAAAATCCCCCGCTGCCCCGCAGCCGTGAAGGGAACGAAAGCCCGAAAGAAGCCACTGTCATGGGTAACACCATGGCGGGAAGGCGGGTGAGTAGGCAAGAGAAGCGGTTTAACCTGCAACCAGGAACCCGCAACTCGTAACTTTTTTTGCCCTGAGCCGGAAGACCTGTCCAGACCAGATATAAACTAAAATCTTTTCTCGCGGGAGGAAAAGAGATGGACTTCATACGTCTGCCTCATTATGCAGTGCCTTTTCTACATAGCCCCATACATACACGGACAGCTACCCCTGCGATTGTTTTCCCCCGGATATATTTAAGCACGTTGCGAGCTGAAATATCAGTGTGTCCCGGAATGGTCGAATCACTTGCCATACGGGAGATGCACGTGGAAAAGTGCCGTGAATGGAATAAAAAATACAGTGAACTGCCAGGGAGGCGGAATGTTTAAGGAGATACAAAAGAGAGACGGCAAGACGGTAAAATTCGATGCAGAGAAGATTACAAATGCAATTGTAAAAGCCGGAGCTGCAACCGGAGAGTTTAACGGTGAGGTTGCCGGGCGCCTGACGCTCAGGGTGCTGAACCTGGCGGCTCAGGTTATTGGCAACAGGGTTCCGGCTGTTGAGGAGATTCAGGACATCGTAGAGGAGGTGCTTCTGTCTTCTGTTTACCGCAGAACCGCCAAGGCGTATATACTCTACAGGGAGCAGCATGCCAGGATCAGGAAGATTACTACGAAGGCAGACATTGACCTTGTAGACCATTACCTGAAGCAGCTTGACTGGAAGGTTAACGAAAACAGCAATATGGGCTTCTCTCTCCAGGGGCTGAACAACTACATCTCTTCAGAGATCAGCATGATTTACTGGCTGAACAAGATATACCCTCCTGAGGTCAGGAAGGCCCATATTGACGGAGATTTTCATATCCACGATCTGAATATCCTTTCCGTGTACTGCGTCGGGTGGGACCTCCATGACCTTCTTTTTCAGGGATTCAAGGGTGCCTCAGGCAAGATAGAGAGCAGTCCTGCAAGGCACTTCCGGAGTGCTCTGGGCCAGGTGGTCAACTTC
>BDTQ01000291.1 GCA_002898135.1 bacterium BMS3Bbin07 | reverse complement strand
CACCAGGTTGATAGGCTGGAGGTGTAAGCGGAGTAACCCGTTCAGCTTACCAGTACTAATAGACCGTGCGGCTTGACCTGCTCTCCTTCTTTTCCCAGTACCCTCCTGTTGTCAAAGACTTGATTTTTTTGTTCTTTAAGTTATATTCTATAATATAGAAGAAGAGTTTTCCGGTGGTTATGCCGGCGGGGAAACACCCGTTCCCATTTCGAACACGGAAGTTAAGACCGCCAGGGCCGAT
The DNA here is from genome assembly GCA_002898135.1 of bacterium BMS3Bbin07. GTDB lineage: Bacteria > Nitrospirota > Thermodesulfovibrionia > Thermodesulfovibrionales > JdFR-85 > BMS3Bbin07. Next base: position 5,880 of record BDTQ01000291.1, on the reverse strand, counting down.
GATACTGCGACCGCGAGGTCGTGGGAAAGTAGGACGCCGCCGGATTTAAAATTTAAAAGGGATATGGACCTTAACAGTCTATATCCCTTTTTTTGTGTATAAATATCATCACTTCAGTATAATCATGTAAAAATAGGTTGATTCCATGCCTGTTTCTCTATTTATGGCTGTAAAACCTATACGATTGACCTTTCTGTTCAGCTTTTCCGTGATTTTAGCTGCAACCGTTCCGCTTTCCTTATCAACTTCAGGTTTTATCCATCCAAGCTCGGATACATAAATCCCCATGTTTTTGTAAGTGTCTTGATTTATTACCCTCCCCTCTATCCTGTCCGGAGGATTTTTTTCAAGGATCCCGTAAGGTGGATATACATTGTCTACATTGAGAGGTTCCGTCAATAAGAATTCCCTGAATTTGGCCATCTTTGCCCAGCTTCCTACCGAGGCATACCTTGGCAGCAGGTAAATATCAGTGAAAACACCTGTGCTTGCCGGGTCCTGTGTGAATGAGGCAGTATAGCCATGTTTTTTTAACAGTCTCACAAATTCCTGATTATACTCACCATAGGGGAATGCATAGAATTCAGGACTGACACCAAGGATTTTTTTAAAGCGTTCCTGGCTTCTTGTAAGATCATCTTCAAGCAGTTTCATGTATTCTTTGCTGGATATTCCCTCAGGCCACCGGGCGAGCCTTTGGTGGGAATAGGAATGGTTACCAAAAGTTGCCTTTTTGTATTTTATTATGTCCAGGATATCTTCAAATGTCATGAAATCAGGGTATCTATCCAGGGCTTCCATATATAAAAAGACTGTAAAGGGGAACCCGTATTTTTTTAACAGGGGAAATGCGTGTGTATATACGGACTTGTAGCCATCATCAATAGTTATAACAACAGTTTTTGGCGGTATATCAGCCTTGTCCTTGATAAGTGCAACGAGCTCGGGAAGGCTTATAACATTGTAGTGGTTATTTTTCAGATAACGGAGTTGAGCCTCAAACTCTTCTGTGGCAATAGAGGTGCTCGGGCTTTTTGGTTCATCAAACTTGTGATAAACAAATACAGTGGCATAACCTGTTTCTGCTGCTGAGCAGGGGCTAATAAATAAAAGCAGGATCAATACGACAGGTATCGTAAATCTCAAGATTCGTACTCCGTATTATATTATTAAGCCGCCTTACATACTCCTCCCTGAGAATGGAGTAGTTATCAAGGTATTTAATAAGCTTTAATGAATGGGATGTATCTGTTCTTTGTTTCCTGAAGTCCTCATACGCCCAGCCGACATTGATGTTGAAGAGGTAGTCCTCAACTGCCTGGAGTGTGGAGTCGTACCTTGAAAGTCTTGCCTCTGATCCTGTAGCCTTTATTCCTGGGTTATTACCAAATGTCCAGGTACCAAAGATATTGTTTCCCTCTGCAAAGAACCTGGAGCTTCCCCACCCGCTCTCTATGGCGGCCTGGGCAAGAATTATACTTGGAGGATGGGTGTTGAGCCTTGAGAGGAGTTCATCGATCTTATCCGTCCGGTATTTTTCCGATAAGTCACTCAGCAAAGACAACTCATTATCCTTTAAGGCTATGCCCCTGGAAATCTTTTCCTCTATCTGCAGGAGTTCTCTCCTCTCTTTTTCTATGTTGTTTTTGGCAATGAGGATAGAGGGAAGTACCAACTTGATAAAAGCCTCTTTTCTTTCTTCTGCCGTAAGCCCCTCAAGAGAGACAACAGCCCTGTAGACTACAGGCTTTACCGCATCACAGTCGAATTCCATCGTCTGTATATCGTCTATAGATGCCAAATCCTTGTATATGATTTCTATATTACTGCCATGTGTGCGAAGAACTTCCTTGCCGGAGAGCAGTAATATTGAAAAGGCCATCAAGGAGACGGTTATCGTAAGAAACCCTTTCACAATCTCAAAATACCTCCGATATTTGCGGCTTCATATAGAAATTATACCATATTTTGTAAAATACGGCAGTTTTATGGTTAAATAAAAATCCATTGGAAACTCTATTTTACAGTGACAGTAAAGGAGACTTTTGAGATGAAGAGATACTTTGGTCGTTATGGCGGGAGGTACGTTCCTGAAACGCTGATTCCGGCACTTGAGGAGCTGGACAGGGCCTTTGGGAAGGTAATGAGGGATAAGGGGTTTAATGAGGAGCTTGGCAGCCTGCTCAGGGACTACGTTGGCCGGCCCACACCTCTGTACTTTGCGTCGAGGCTGACCAGTTATCTTGGTGGTGCAAGGATATACCTGAAAAGAGAAGACCTTACCCATACAGGCGCCCATAAGATAAACAATGCCCTTGGCCAGGCTCTTCTTGCCAAGAGGATGGGAAAAGAGAGACTTATTGCCGAGACCGGTGCCGGCCAGCATGGCGTGGCCACTGCAACCGGGGCAGCACTGGTTGGGCTGAAGTGTGAAATCTATATGGGGTCGGAGGATATGGAGCGTCAGGCCCTTAATGTATTCAGGATGAGGCTTCTCGGTGCAGAGGTTTCAGAGGTTTCCCTGGGCTCAAGGACACTGAAAGACGCAATAAATGAGGCTTTAAGAGACTGGACAACCAATGTAAGGACAACCCATTATATACTGGGGACAGTCTTTGGTCCGCACCCATACCCTACAATGGTCAGAAAATTCCAGTCTGTCATAGGCAGGGAGGCAAGGAGACAGATATTGAAGGCAGAAGGCAGGTTGCCGGATTATCTGATTGCCTGTGTTGGCGGGGGCAGTAATGCCATGGGTCTTTTCCATGCCTTTCTCAGGGATGATGTGCGTATGATTGGTGTTGAGGCAGGAGGAAAGGGGATAGAGAGCGGGCTACATGCTGCAAGGTTTGCAGGCGGTTCTGTCGGGGTTTTTCAGGGATGCAAGAGCTATCTCCTTCAGGATGAGGATGGAAATGTGCTTGGCACCCATTCTGTTTCTGCCGGATTGGATTATGCATCTGTTGGTCCCGAACACGCATTTCTCAAGGAGGCAGGAAGGGCGGAGTACACGTATGCTACAGACGTGGAAGCGCTTGACGCCTTTGAAGTGCTCTCGAAGACCGAGGGGATTATTCCGGCCCTTGAGTCTGCCCATGCCCTTGCGGAGGTGATGAAGCTTGCCCCGATACTCTCTAAAAGCAGGGTTATAGTTGTTAACCTTTCCGGAAGAGGTGACAAGGATGTTGAACATGTTGCAAGGATCAAGGGGGCAATAAAACGGTAATCCGTGATATTTATCCCCCGTGCAGGGGATTTTTAAGTGGTTAAGTCAGGGTGACCCTTATGAAATATCGTTCTATGTCTGTCAAAGGCAGCTTCTGGGCAATGGTTTCTATATTAAAATCCTTGATTTTGCTTCCAAGTCTGGTTTGAGCCTCTTTTATTTCTTCACAATATGTTGGTCCCTTGCTCAGGATTAAAACGCCTCCCCTGGAGAGAATCTTTTCGGTCTTTCTGATAAAGTCGTATGTCCTGAAGAGCGCCCTTGTTACTATAATGTCGTAGACTTTTCCCTCGGTACTCTTTACATGCTCCTGAAGGCTGCTCTGAATTACTGCAACGTCGGTTAACCGGAGCTTATTGCATATGTGTCTCAGAAACCCGGCTTTTTTCCATGAGGGTTCCATCAGGGAGACGCTTAACTCAGGTCGTGCGATCTTGAGTACAACCCCTGGAAATCCGCCCCCGCTGCCCACATCAAGTACACGGATATGCCTTGTTCTGACCCTTGGGAGGTCTGGAAAGACCTTCAGATAGAGCAGGGAATCCAGGAAGAGGCGGATGGCCATAGCCCTGTCATCCTTCAATCCTGTTATGTTGTATGCCTTTGACCAGTTCCTTAGTTCCCTGTGATAGAGGGCAAATTTGTTCAGAATATCCTCATCAGGCTCTATACCCAACTCTTTTAACCCTGAGGTCAATATATCAAGGAAATCCTCTACCACAGGCTGATTATTCTATCATTTCCGAGATATCCACACCAAGGGCAAGGTTATGGAGTATGTGGTCTATGGTGGCAACAACTCCGAAATTAAGAAATGTCGACTGGAATATGGTTTCAGGCGGATTGAGAATCTCGTTGCGTATTGTTAAAAAGAGACGTCTCAGTTTCGTCCTTCTGCTATAGCTTGAATTACGGATAATATCAGAGCATAGTTCACACATTGGGACGGCCTCTCTGCGGGCATAATCGAGAAATATCTCTGCTATCTTGTGAAATAAGCTGTCCGGGATATCACAGGTCTGTTTGCCCTTGTAGGGCTTCAGTAACCTGTAGATGTTGTCCTCATGCATCCACCATGTCTCAAAGGGGAACTGGAACATATCTTTTGGATGGTAGCACAGGGGTTTGTAGTCAGGGGTTTCAAGCATGTATTCTACAGGTTCTATATTCTGCCAGCCGAGGATGTTTTTCAGGATAACCGTATCAAGGGGTATGGCAAATCCATTGCTGAATCCCTTTTTCATAAAGTGCTTTATTAATTTAAGGAGATAATCTTCTTTTACAGGATAATAGCTCAATTCTGAAAAATACTCCCTTTTTATATCATTGTAGCCCTCTTTTGTCAGGTTGGTCAGGATGATTGTATCCTTGATGCCAACCTTCAGTTTCATGAGTATGGAGGCAAAAAAGTAATTGTTTCGTCCGAATTTCTTACCGATAAAAGCGGACATCGAGCCGTTTCCGTCAATAAGGCTTACCCAGAGGTCGACATATTTATTCTTTCCTTCCCGGGAGAGGTCTGTAATGAATGTCATATCCTCCGGCGCTAAGGGCAATTCCTGCATGAGGGATATATACGACCTTTCTGCTTCATCCTTCATTAGGGGGTTAAGGCAGGAGACACTGTAGAGGATATTTATTGCATCCTGTGTTGACGCCATCTCTATTGCCCTTAAAGCTGATAGGGAGACATCGCTGTCGTGGTGGTAGGTGAGGTGTTCCAGAAAGCAGAGCACTTCAGGTTCTTCCGAACCTGCCAGGTCTTCTATCATGCCGAGAAGTCCCTCGGGCTTGCTTTTTTCAATAATTACCTTGTGAATGTCGTAGAGTTTTGAGGGATTCGACCGTATCTGGTCTACTATGAAATCCTCAAAGGAGTCCCTGAAGTCTGTAAACTCCTCTACAAAGTCCTCAAACCCCTCCAGGCTTTCCAGGAGGTCTTCGGGCTCAAAGGCCGAAAGAATAATGGCCTTGTCCAGGTCTGATATGTTCTCTGTGCTGAGCACCTTCTTAAGCTCATTTATGAGCCATTCAGGAAGCGGTCGCGGGCTGTGCCTGTCAAGTATGAACTTCGTAAGTGTCAATATGTTGTCCTTCTTTTGGGATGTGAATTTTTCAGTCCGGATCAATCTGAAGAGAAGCCTCAGGACTGTATTGGGGTCTTCGTATATATATCTGGATACCTGCCGTCTCATATCCCTTGGTGGTAGGGCAATAAGTCTTCTGAGATCAGCAAGTTGGTTTTTTCTGGCCATCTACCTCTCCTTTATTCAGTAACCGTAAATTAGGCAATAAACCGGGCAAAGCTGTCTATTGCCTGCTTTTTTCTCTTCTCTTTTTCTCGAGGGCTATCATAACAAGGGCTATGGCAGCTGGTGTGACTCCCGGGATACGGCTTGCTTCACCGACACTTGAGGGTCTGACCTCTTCGAGTTTTCTCAGAACTTCACGGGAGAGTCCCGATATCCGGTCAAATTTGAAGTCGGACGGGATGGTACGCCCCTCGATACGCTTCATCCTCTCTACCATCTCCATCTGACGTTTAATGTATCCCTTGTATTTTATCTCTGTTTCTATAAGTTTTTCCAGTTCTTTATCAACTTCGTAAGGAGGAGGACAGAGAATTCTCAGAAAATCATACGAGACTTCAGGAC
>BDTQ01000290.1 GCA_002898135.1 bacterium BMS3Bbin07 | reverse complement strand
GGACTCACCTACAAGCCCATCCCGCAAGTGGCCATCAAGGCGGACTATCGTAACATCGACTCAGCGTCAGCTCCAAAGGCGGACGAGCTGAATATCGGGATCGCTTATGCGTTCTGACACGTTGGGACTCCGGAAACCGGGCATGAGAAAGTTGCTCATTGCAGCGACAGGTGTGCTTCTGTCTCTTGCGGCGTTTCTCCCTTCTGAAGCCGAGGTTTTCTACAACAAAGCGGCTGCCCTGAGACTGGCTTTCCCCGATGCGGTGCGGGTGGAGACGCGGGCGCTGTTCCTCTCCGAGGATCAAGCGCGCCGTGTTACTGATCTCGCTCGTGCCCCGCTGGAATCCCGGCTGGTGACGGTCTACATCGGACAAAAGGCCGGAGGAGAAGTTGAGGGTTACGCCTTTCTGGAGCAACACCTGATTCGCACCAAGCCCGAGACCTTAATGGTAGTGGTTGACCCGAAAGGAAAGGTTGGAGCCGTTTATGTGTTGGCCTTTTTCGAACCTCCGGAGTATCTTCCCTCAAAGCGGTGGATCAAGCAGTTCATAGGCAGGGGGCTGTCTTCGGAACTCCAAATCGGCCGGGAGATCCAGGGAATCACCGGAGCCACGCTAAGCACACGCGCCATACTGAAAGCAGTCCGGCGTGCATTAGCCGTTCACAAGATCATGATACTGCCGGAGGAAAGACAATGAAGTACATGATGAACGGAGGATTTAAAATGAATTCCTTCATGCGGTTGACTCTGTCACTGACATTGGTATTCTTTGTGGGATTCTGGATAACCAACTTCCTCCTCTTTTTCCATAAGACAGGTCTTTCCTACAAATCAGTGGTGGACTACTACCTGGGCTCAGAGGCAGAGTTCACCGCACCCAGATCCTACCAAGGGATGCTGGAGGTGACGCACTTCCATATGCCGATGATGGGTTTGGTGATACTGCTCCTGACTCATCTGCTGCTGTTTGTGCCTATCCGGAATGGATGGAGGATGTTCTGGGTGGTAATCCCGTTCCTCTCCGCATTGACCGGAGAGGCATCAGGCTGGCTTGTGAGGTTCCTCCATCCAGGCTTCGCCTACTTGAAGATCCTGGCATTCTGTATGCTCCAGATATCCTTAGGAGTAGTCCTCGGCCTCTTGTTTTGGGGAATCTGGCGAAAGGACGAAAAGAAGATGCAGGACGGTGACAGCCGAGGGTGGTAATCTGGAAGCATTGAGTTGATCAGGAGGGATGTGCTCTCGTTACGGATTAATAATCTAAAAACCTAATCATATTGAGCCTGTAGTCCAAGCCAAAACTCTGGTGATGTACCAAAATATCTGGCTAATCTTAGAGCTGTGTCAGCCGTTATTCTTCTTTTTTTAAGTACAATCTCATTAATCCTGCGAGGTGGCACACCTATATCATGGGCTATTTTGCTCTGGCTTAGCCCCGTGGGCTTAAGAAATTCCTCCATAAACACCTCTCCAGGATGAACAGGATATAATTTCTTCTTTACCATCATTGCATCACTCCTTTAATGATAATCAGTTATTTCTGCGATATATCTTTTCGGTCTCTTTATTTCTAAAGGTTCCTTCCGTATTTCAGTGCGTTTATGTTGAGACTCAGGCGCATATCTTTCTGTAGATATTCATGTGTGTTTTTGCTGAAGGGAACAAGGACGAGCAGGGACTCTTGCGGGGTTATCGTAATTTCATCAATGAGGGGAAGAATCTTTCTCTTCGGTACCGCCATATTTACAAGGGTGATTTTAAGGCCCTGCAATGCCTCTTCAGCAGCCAGGGTTACGGGAAAGACTCTTGCCCTTGGCACTCCTTGTCCTGCCCCAACCGGTAACTGGGCGTTGGTAGCAGACTTTGCCGTCCTCTGAAAGAGTTCGGGACGAATCTTGAATGCAGGCGACCAGAAATGTATTTCCTGTTCTTCCCATGATTTCCGTATCGCCTTCGGGAGGTTGGCAAATCTGACCAGGTCTGCATATGACTTCAGACTGACCCCGGCTATCCGGACCTTCATCCTCCAGAAAGGAAAATAGAGCGGGGAATCTTTTTTTCCTGGAATTACTGCAAAGTCAAGGTTTTCAAGGCCGTTCCCTGACGCCTTCCATGCAGTATCGCAGTTCCTGCAAAAGAGCACCAGGCTGTCTTTTTCACCCTGGAGTTCCCAGCCGCAGCGGGGACAGAGGGTCGGGATGAAAGAGATTTGCCCGGCCCTGAGCTTTTGAAAAGAGAGAGCGCCTGATTCCTTGTCGGGAACGGATGCAACACGGTTTTTTGTGACGGCATCGTATAACGCATTGCCCCTGATAAATACAGGAAGGTATATCAGGCTTGTCGTCTCGCCTATGTATGCCCTGTGGTAAACTTTTTCTCTGGAAATGTGGCTGGTTCCCGGATTTGCAATGCTCATGCGCTCAACAGAGAGCAATTTTCTTTCGATCCATGAAAAGACCGTCTTGAATGGCTGGTGGGAAAGGAAAAAATGCGGCCTCAATTCAGGAGTAACAAACCTCAGAGGTACGGCCTGAGGCCTTACTCCAAGGGAGTGCGGAAGTTTGTTGTAATCTGCTGCAAGGGCCGTGGCGTCTATGATCCTCTGCTCTGTCCTGTTTGCCTTGCATAAAAAAGACATCCCCTTGAACCTCCAGTAAGGGACAAAGATGAGCTCTTGCATGGACGGATCCGTTGGGGGAATGTAGTACCTGAACAAACCTCCTGATGAGAGGAAAAGCCTTACCCTGCAGAAAGAGCAGGCAAAAAGCCTGTCTGTCTCCTCAAGGAGGACAGGGGCTCCGCATTGGGGACACTGCTGTTCTACTTTCCAGTTGTTAGATTTTCTGACCACACTGATTACAGTAAACCGAATCAGGCAGATTTGCCGTTCCGCAGTGAGTACATTTTTTCTCAGCCGGTTTTTGCTCAACCGGGTTGCCGCAATTCATACAGAACCTGGCGTGTGGCGGAAGGTTCTTCCCGCAGTGTTCACATTGCTCGAATATAAGTATCTGGTGGCCGCAGTGCGGGCAGAATCTGGCATCCCTTGTAACCGGATTGCGGCACTCAGGGCACTTAAGGGCTTCCCCTGTCTGTGCAGTCTCTGAATTCTTCATCATGTCTGCAAACATGGTGGGCATCATTAAGCCAAACCCCATTCCCATGCCTGCCCCTGCCTCCCCCTGCACCTCGGAGGCCTTTTCCATAGCCATCGCCGCCTTCATCTTAAAAAGGCGGTTAAGGTCATCGAAGACGTTGAGCCTGCTCTTGTCATCTATCGCCTTCTGGACTTCAAGTGGCGGAGTTATGGAATTTATGTAAAGATTGGCAAGCCCAAGGCCGTAATGGCTGAAATCCTCCTCAAGACGTTTCAGGAGGCCATCGGAGATTTCGTCGTACCTGCCGGGAAGGTTCAGAAGGGTATCCAGGTTTTCACCGAGGTGATCGTTTAAACGGGAGACTATTACCTTGTTCAGATAATCTCCTATCTCTTCAGTTGTGTAGACACCCTGTGTGCCCACAAGCCTGTTGATAAAGAGGACCGGCTGGATTACCCTGATGTTAAAAACGCCAAAGGCCCTCAGGCGTATAAGGCCGAGTTCCGAATCCCTGAAGGCAACAGGATCCCTCGTTCCCCATTTGAGGTTGGCAAAGACCTTCATGTTTGCAAAATAGACCTCAGCCCTCAGGGGACTCGTCATGCCCCAGGGTATGCTGAGTATCTTGGTAAGGACGGGGATATTTGCGGTGGTAAGTGTGTGTCTTCCGGGCTCAAAGGCATCAAATGCCTTTCCGTTATAGAAAAACACCGCTGCCTGACTCTCCCGGACAACAAGTTGTGCCCCGTATTTTATCTCGCCGGAGCCTGTTTCAGGGATCCTGTGAACCATCTCCCTGCCACTGTCATCAAACCACTCAATGACTTCCAGAAATACTATATTGTTGGTTCCCATAACTTGTTATCCCTGTATTGAAGTGTCTCCGGAACAAAGCAAATAAACCTTGCATATAAAGGTTTTCCGTCATTCCCCGAAAACTTTCGGGGAATGACGGATAGAAAACTTGAGTTTATACGCAGACTCTAACTATACTGCCCTTACACTATCAAGAGCCATGGACTTCTTTGCCCTGGCAGGTTGTACGCGTATCTTCCTGCCGTTCAGCATGGAATTATCCACAGAACTTATCACCCTGTCCGCAAGATCATGAGGAACTTCAACAAAGCTGAATTTATCAAAGAGTGCGATATTTCCGATCTTCTTGCCTGGGATATTTGCACCCGATGCAATAGACTTGACAATATCGGCAACCTTCACCCTGTCTCTCTTGCCAACAGTCATAAAGAGTCTTACATAGTTCTTTGCTGATGATATATCAGACAGCCCGACCTCATCTTCCTCGTCAGTTTCCATATCTGAAAAGATAAGGCTCAGGGCCGAAGCAGCTATATCACGCTGAGAGTACCTGTTGGAAAGCTCGTCTACCATGGCTAAATATCCGGAATGATTTTCATCCTTGATTATGTCATCAATCTCGTCAAGTATTTCCTGCTCCCTCGCCCTCCTGACCTCATCCCTGGTGGGCAACTTTGCCTTTTCAATTCGTGTTTTTGCAGACCGTTCTATAAGTCTCAACTGTCTGTACTCCCTTGGAGTAACAAAGGTAATCGCAATACCGGATTTCCCCGCCCTTCCGGTCCTTCCAATACGGTGGATATAACTATCGGGGTTCTGGGGTATGTTGTAGTTGATCACATGGGATACATCGGTAATATCCAGTCCCCTTGCTGCAACATCAGTGGCAACAAGTATCTCGATATCGCCTTTCTTGAACTTATCCATCATCTCATCCCTGTGAGACTGTGTGAAATCCCCGTGTATTGCTCCTGCATAGTATCCCATCTGCTGGAGTTTGCCTGACACCTCATCCACTTCCCGTTTTGTATGGCAGAAAACCAGGGTAAGGGAAGGATCTTCAACATCCAGCAATCTTGTGAGGGCTTTTATCTTGTATTCCTCTCTGACTTCATAAAAGACCTGTTTTATCTTCAGGACAATCATGTTCTTTGCATCTACAGCAACCTTCTTCGGGTTATTCATGTATCTGGTGGCTATACGTATTATCTCTTTAGGCATGGTAGCTGAAAACAACAGGGTCTGCCTCTCTTTAGGGATCTCCTTCAGGATAGTCTCGATATCATCAATAAAACCCATATTGAGCATCTCATCAGCTTCATCAAGTACCAGAGTCTGGATATTCTTAAGATTAAGCGTCTTCCTGCGGATATGGTCCAACACACGTCCAGGGGTGCCGACAACAACATCAACACCCTTCTTTAGAGAGCGTATCTGCCTCTCAATAGACTGTCCGCCGTAAATAGGAACCGAGAGTATCCCCTTGTTCTTGCCGATCTTGTTCAGCTCCTGTGCTACCTGCACTGCAAGCTCACGTGTTGGTGCAAGAATGATTGCATATGGAACCTTGCCCCTTTTTCCCTTTTCTATAATAGGAATACCGAATGCTGCGGTCTTTCCTGTGCCGGTCTGTGCCTGGCCTATAATATCAAGCCCCTCCATTGCCGGGGGAACTGCGCTCTCCTGTATAGGCGTTGGTTTTTCAAACCCCATCTCGGAGAGTGCATTAAGCACTTCGTCCGAGAGATCGAAATTGTAAAATCTTTTATACATTTTTCTCCTTTTTTGCGTAATAGTCCAGCCCACCGCCGAAACTGCAGAGATCCTTAAACAAAAACCGGGATATTTCAAACTTTATACAAGAGGTTTTCAGCAAAAATCTATTGTTAAATTGTTTCATGGTTTTTTCTCTGTTATCCCCGGGGTGAAATATTACTCTTTTTCAATTAGATATACTTCTCTTAATAGAGCCACTGCTCTATTTGAACTGCCTTCTCATCCTGGCGTTTTTAATCCTTCTCTTTTGGGCCTCCCTCTGTTTTCTTCTCTTTTTAACTGAAGGTTTTTCATAAAAACGTCTTTTCTTCAACTCTCTGAAGAGTCCTTCCTTCTCTGCCACACGCTTAAGGAGCCTGATGGCCTTATCTATATGTCCGTTAACTCTTATCTCCAATTGCCTGATTTCCTTTCTCTTTGTAATGGATCCCCGGATCTGATTTTCTACAAAAAAATCCGTAGACTGCCATCCTCCTGATTATGGAGGGAAAGCACAAAACAGTATCAACTACACTTCATTTAACTTTAGTTAAATATTATCGATTATTGATTTTATTAAATAATCAGCCTCAACCGATGCTATTATATCGATGAGCTATCCGCAACCCCTCCTCTTCACTGAAATTCAACGTCAGTAAACAAAAAAGCCGCAAAATCAAAAGCTTCTGCGGCTTTCTACTCGCCAAAAACTTCCGAGGTATTTCCATTATGGCATATTTCATGAACAAAAAGCAACGGAACTTTTTTATACTACCCACTAATAAAAGCAAAGCAACATCTGCTATAATATATTCTGATATAATACATTAGTTACAGATAATACAACTAAAGCACAGGATTTTTCGTATAAAAAACTGCAAACTATGTTGACAGCAAAAAAACCATATATCATAACCCGCGGAAAGGTGATAGTTGACTACTCCGGCCTTTACTGTGATACGCCGGAACAACTCCTGAGGAGCGAGCTGTTTGAAGAGACGGTTGACCGTTTTATAGAGCGAATTGCAACCAGGGAGAGTTCAATATTTGCATTCCTGAAGAACAACCTGCCCGAACTGAAAAGAAATGAACTAACCGGATATATTGTAAACCTCTTCAGGCTCCTTTCCAGCCATACCGCAGAAGAGATTATCGCTATGAAGAGCGAGTTCAGGACCATCCTTGCAGAAAAAGAATACCTGCATGACTTTATCGAAGAGCTGTACAACTACTGGAGGAGATTCGAAAGGTTCATCTATCTTGAGGCCCCAAAAAGGTCCAGGTACTCCAAAAGCAGCATCCACCATGCCCAGTTCATAAAATTGAATGAGGAGTTCAAGAACCTCGTTCTCTTTGTTTACAGACGTATCAGTGAAAACCTGACAGGCAAGAACCCCAGGGTTTACAGGCAATTGCCGGCCGGGGCAAACATGGGGATGCTCCTTGAGAGGATAGACTGGAGTTGCCCCGAAACATATGCCACACTGAAGGACATACCCTTTATACGGCTTTCCCTTATAGAGCCTCCCCTGATACTCTACCCTGCAATGAATAAAAGAAGGGGCAGGTTTGAAGAAATACCGGCGTTAACAAAAGAAATGCTCCTGCTTAACCCTGAGGAGTGGTTCTGTTTTCCTGCAAAAGTCGGAGACCTGACTGCCTTTATATATTTTCATCGGGATTTTATCTCCCTTGGCCTCACCATGAGCAATCTTTTTGAAATAGCGGATTATGAGGATATAGAGGGCAGGATGCCCGACCTGATGCTGGTCTTCGGCCTCTCAAATAACAACTTCACAGGAGACACGGTCTTTTATGAAGACAAGGGCAGTGGTACACTTATCGGCCTCATAAGGCATTCCGAAGAAGTAGACTATTTCGGCTACTTCAAGAAGATGACCCTCACGCTGCATAATATAGCGATGCTCAAGAGGGGCAGACTCCCTGTTCATGGGGCCATGGTTTACATAAAACTCAAATCCGGCGGAACTGCAAATGTTGTAATAATCGGAGACAGCGGAGCAGGGAAATCAGAAACCCTTGAAGCCCTGCGGGTACTCTCTGAAGAGCATATCTGCGAGATGAAAATAATTTTTGACGATATGGGGTCTCTGGGTCTTGACGACAACGGCAGGGTGGTCGGATACGGCACAGAGATAGGCGCATTTGTGAGGCTTGACGATCTGCAGCCCGGATATGCATATGAAGAAATTGACAGGAGCGTCTTTATGAACCCTGACAAGACAAACGCAAGACTGGTAATGCCGATAACCCGATATCACCATATAGTAAAGGGCTACCCCGTGGATATTTTGCTATATGCAAACAATTATGAGCAGGTTGACGATGAACATCCGGCAATCGAATTCTTCTCTGCCCCCGAAGAGGCGATTTCCGTATTCAGAAGCGGAGCCCGCCTTGCAAAGGGCACTACAGATGAAAAAGGTCTTGTCCATACATATTTTGCCAATCCCTTTGGCGCTCCCCAGCGTAAAGAGGAACATGAAAAGTGTGCAGTCTCTTATTTTGAGCAAATGTTTAAATCCGGCACAATGGTCGGTCAGATCAGGACAAGACTCGGCATTGAGGGATTTGAGCAAATCGGACCAAGGTCTGCCTCTATAGAACTATTCAAAGTAATCAAGCGCCTCCCGGCTTAAAACAACGCCTGATTTGAATTTTTTCGGCAAATCCTGTAAAATTTCCAATATACGTAAATTTTCCAATATATTAAAACTTTAATCGGGAGGTAGTTTTATGAACAAAGGCGAATTAATTGAAAAGGTGGCATCCGTCACAGAGTCATCAAAGGTTGTGGCTGCAAAAGCGGTAAGCGCTGTATTTGACACAATATCAAAGACCCTCAAGAAAGGCGAAAACGTCACTATTGTCGGCTTCGGCACTTTCAGTGTGGTTAAACAGAAGGCAAGAAAGGGAAGAAATCCGATAACAGGCGAGAGCATAAAGATAAAGGCCAGGAAGAGCCCCAAGTTTAAGGCAGGCAAAGGGCTTAAGGAAATCATTGCCGGAAAGAAAAAATAATACATTAAAATACGAGCTAATCCTTTATCAGGATTATTTGAAGAAGGGGGGTATCCCCCCTTTCCTGTGTCCGGGCAAGGACGTATTTGAGCCCTTTCTCTTCCACTTATGATAATCCCCTACACTAAGCCACTATTTTTAAATAAAAAAACTTGACAATTATGAATCCAGGGAATATAATTATCAGAGGAGCAATATTCTTATGACAAGGGCTGAACTGGCAAAAATAATCTTTGAAAAGGTTGGACTTCCCAAAAAGGAAGCCCAGGACATTATAGAAATAATCCTCGACACCATGAAGCAGACGCTTGCCGAGGGAGAATCGGTTAAGATAACCGGGTTCGGCACGTTTAATGTCAGAAAAAAGACTCCCCGCAGGGGCAGGAACCCCCAGACGGGCGAGGAGATGGAGATATGCGCAAGGCGGGTTATCACTTTTAAACCGAGCAACATCCTTAAGTCCACGATAGGGAAACAGCGTGATTAAGCCCAGGGAAAGAAAGAGCCCGGGAACAAATAATATCCCTGAAAAGCTCTTTTACAAGATTGGAGAAGTCGGCAGGATTACAGGCATAGAGCCTTATGTCCTGAGATACTGGGAGAGCGAGTTCCCCTTTTTAAGGCCAAGGAAGAGCAGTTCGGGCCAGAGACTGTATATAAAAAAGGATATCGAGAGCATTCTTGAGATCAAGAGATTGCTCTATAAAGAAAGATACACAATAGAAGGAGTAAAAAAGAGATTCTCAGAGCCCCACCTCCGGCTGGTCAAACCGGAAGGTGAAGACAGCAGAGCCAGACTGGAAGAGACCATTTCAAGGATCAAGTCCCGTCTAAGAGACATACTCAATCAATTATAACCCCTCAATTTCGGGGCGTAGCGCAGCCTGGTTAGCGCACTCGCTTGGGGTGCGAGAGGTCGGCCGTTCAAATCGGCTCGCCCCGACCATTCAAAAACCTGCTTAGCCACATCGGTTGGTTATTGTCATGATTTCAAGAAGAATTTTAATTTAATATCTGCGTTATCTGCGTTATCTGCGTTCATCTGCGGCCAAATGCAGTCTTGTTTTCTGCTTTTCAAGCTCTGTGTCTCTGTGGTTAATTCCCCTATCAGATTATCTCAAATCAGTATCACCCCTTGACTTTTATACTATACATTCGTATAGTATAACCATGAACTTAACCCCACAACAAAGAAAGGTGCTCGAATACATAAAGGAGCATATCCTCAAGGAGGGCTATCCACCCACTGTAAGAGAAGTGGCAGGAAGGTTTGGATACAGGAGTCCCCTTTCAGCAAAGCTCCATATCGATGCATTGGTAAAAAAGGGTTTTTTAAGAAAGACTCCCTACAGGTCCAGGGGGCTTGAGGTGGTGGGACTCAATCCTTACGAGGCATTGCAGATACCGGTAGCAGGAAGTATAAGGGCTGGTGTGCCGATATTCGCCACTGAGAATATAGAGGAATACATATCAGTGGACAGACAGATGCTAAGGACTGAAGACGGTTTTGGCCTCAGGGTGGTGGGGGAAAGCATGAAGGGGGCAGGAATCCTTGAAGGAGACATCGTCATTATAAACCCGGAGGTTGAAGCAAGGAGGGGAGACATTGTTGTTGCCCTAATCGGGGATGATGCCACGGTAAAGAGATTTTATCCTGAGGGTAAAAAAATAAGGCTCCAGCCTGAAAATCCTGAAATGAACCCTATTATAGTCGCCGCAGAGGAGGTAAGGATTATAGGGAAGGTCACCGGACTTATAAGGAGGTTTTCATGACAACCATAGACGAACCCGTAACTGTTGTTGCCTCTTTTGGAGGCGGAGAAAGAATAAGCCCGCTCAAGTTCAGATGGTCAGGAAGGGTAATCCCTGTAAAGGAAATAACCTACAGGTGGGTACGGCATGATGGCAGCCGAAGGCTCTACTGCTTCTCCCTCACAGACGGCAGCACCCTTTACAACCTCTGTTTTGATCCCGAAGGGCTGAGCTGGATGCTTCAGGCAGTGGAGACAGAGCTGTAAAAAACACTCAGCCACGAATCTACACAAATGAATACGAACAGATTAAAGGACTATGAGGATAATACTGCTTGTAGATATGGATGCCTTCTTTGCCTCTGTTGAACAACAGGGCAACCCTGCACTGAGGGGTAAACCAATAGGCGTAACAGGCGCCGGTCACAGGACCGTCATCACCACATCATCATATGAGGCAAGGAAATTCGGTGTAAAGACAGGGATGAACATTTACGAGGCAAAGGCCCTATGCCCCCAACTTATACTGGTTATCGGGAATAACGACAAATATACTCACATATGTGCAACACTGGAAAAAGTCTATCTTAAATATACCCCCCTTGTTGAGGTGTACTCAATAGACGAGGCATTCCTGGATATAACAGACTCTCATCACCTCTTCGGAGGCCCCATTGAGACAGGCAGGAAGATAAAGGGTGAGATAAAGGAAAGATTCGGTATCAACTCCACCATCGGCATAGGTCCAAACAAGTTGGTCGCCAAACTCGCCTCAGACATCTCCAAGCCCGACGGACTCAGGTGGGTCAAGGCTGAAGAGACAGGGAACCTGCTTAAAGACCTGCCGACGGAAAAACTCTGGGGAATAGGCAGAAAGACATCCGAAAGACTGAAGACCATAGGCATAAGGACGTGCGGAGAACTCGGAAGGGCCCCGGCAGGGCTGCTGAGGAGTCATTTCGGTATTATCGGTGAAAAGCTGAAGGCCCTCGGGATGGGGATGGATTCCACACCTGTTTATGCTGATTCAGATAAAGACAGTGGCAACCATGAAGAGATAAAATCCATAGGCCACAGCATGACCCTGCCGCAAGACCTGTACGGACGCTCAGAAATAACACCCAGGATACTGCAACTTTCCGAAAAGGTGGGCTCAAGGGCAAGGAGGCATGGATTTGTGGGAAGAACCATTGGTCTGGTAATAAGATACCGGAGCTTTGAAACCTTTACAAGGCAACGCAGGATCAACTCCCCTACCAACGACACCCACAGGATATTTCACACAGCCATGGATATCTTAAACTCTGTAAGGCTGAGAGAGCCCGTGCGTCTGCTCGGGATAACCCTCTCCGGGCTTGAACAGGTCAACAACCAGCTGAAAATATTTAATGAAGAGAACAGGAGGGCCGAACTGCTTGATGTGATGGACAGGTTAAACCGGAAATACGGCCCATCCACCCTTACCTGGGCAGCCTGTATCCACAACCCCCGCCATAAAGGAGTAATCTCCCCCGCATGGAGACCCTCAGGGGCACACAGGAGCCTGTAAATGAAGCCTGAATTAACTGAACCAGAACAAGAAAAACTCTTACTGTTACTCATACAAAATCGCTATATTTCCACAGTATTGAGCTTCTCCTCAAACTCCCTTGTCCTGCTGTCAAGATCGCTATGCAGGGATTCCAGTGCAGAAAAGAGTGATTCAATCTCTGACTTCGAGTCATGAAGGGCCTTTGAAAGTCTCCTGATGGTTTCAGCATCACCTGCAACAGAGGCATTTACAAGGTCACGGTTATCCTGCTCTGTCTTTTCTTCCAGCCTTATTATCTCACCTTCAATCCCGGCAATCTTCTTCTGCAGTGCTCGCAGGGTCCTCGACCTTTCATTAATCAATCCGGCGCGGATACGCCGCAGGTGTTTTCTGTTTCCGGACTGTCCTGCGCGGCCGGTCTCTGAAGTTGCCGGCCGGGGGGAAGGGTCTTCATTTTTCCAGCCCACACGGTCCAGAAATTCCTGGTATGTCCCTTCAAAAAGGGTCACCTTCCCGTCATCAAAGACAATAAGCCGAGTTGCCAGCGCATGCAGTATCATCTCACTGTGCGTAACAATGACTACAGCACCCCTGAATTCATCGATCGCCTCAAGGAGTGAATCGGTAGACTCCATATCAAGGTGGTTGGTGGGCTCATCCAGCAGCAGCATATTGGCAGGGGTAACAAGCAGTTTACCGAGCAGTACCCGGCTCTTCTCACCACCGGAAAGGACACCCAGCTTTTTCAGGGCCTGGTCCCCGGGAAACATCATGGCCCCGCATATACTGCGGGCTGCGCCCCTGTGATGCTCCGGGTGCACGTCCATTATCTCTTCTTCCACGGTCTTCCGGAGGTTCAAGCGGTTTATATTTGTCTGGCCGAAATATGCTAGTTTCAGGTCACGGGGACAGTGAATAGCTCCGCCCACAGGTGACAGTTCCCCGGCAAGCAGATTGAGAAGCGTTGTCTTGCCCTTGCCGTTTTTACCTATGATGGCTATACGGTCCTTCTTCCCGATATAAAAGCTTAAGCCATCTATCAGCAGAGGCCCGTCAGGCTCAAATCCGAAAGAGAGGTCTTTTACCTCCATCAGTTGCCTGCCTGTAAAAGGCGCTGAGTTAAAGGTGAAGGCAAGTTTTCTTATCTCGGACAACTCTTCAAGCTGTTCCTTTTTCTGCAGGGCCTTTACCCTTGACTGAACAGCCCTGGCCTTGGTTGCCTTTGCCCTGAAGCGGTTTATGAACTGCTCTGTCTCCTTACGCTTCTTCTCGTCGTTTGTCCGTGTCTTTTCGTAAACCTCTTCTTCCAGCAGTAACTGCTGATATAGTTTTTCAGTGGAGCCAGGAACCTTTCGGATCCTGCAGCGGTGTATGGCCATGGTATGCGTGGTAACGCTGTCCATGAAGTCGCGGTCATGGGTGATTATAATGAGCTCCTTTTGCCAACCCCTCAGAAACTGGGCAAGCCAGCGCATGGAGACAATATCAAGGTAATTCGTGGGCTCGTCAAGAAGGAGGATGTTCGGATCAGAGACCAGTACCTTTGCAAGGTTGAGCCGCACCTGGTATCCTCCGGACAGATCCATTGGATGGAGGTTCAGGTCATCCCCAGGAAACCCGAGACCTGCAAGTACGGTTTCAGCCTTGTAAGTCTCGTCAATGCCGTCCTCCTGGTCAGGAAGGCTCAGGCATGCCTCTTTCAGCACCGTATCTTCTTCAAACCGGATATGCTGGGAAAGATGGCCTATGCTGTAACCAGCGGGAATGCTGATGGTTCCGGAGTCAGGATGCTCCTGCCCGAGTATCATCCTGAAAAGCGTGGTCTTGCCATGACCGTTTCTTCCGACAAATCCCACACGTTCACCGGAATTGATCGTAAAGGAGACATTGTCAAAGACAACCTGTTGTCCGTATGATTTATCTAAACTGTTAACCTGGATCATAAATTAAAGCGCTCCAATATTTTTCAAATCCTGTTATTATCAGATTTCCCGAACTCAATTCGGGATTCAGAATGACAAACCGCAAAACGTCATCCGGAATAACACCCCTACACTGCTGTCATGCTGAACTTGATTCAGCATCTGTCCGTTTCGGTTTCTTTGAGATTCTGAAATAAATTCAGAATGACAGTTTTTGGATTTTCGTTTTTTCCGCAACAGGAACTAATTTCTATACCTCAAGGGTTTCCAATGCCTTTTCATGAAGCCTCTCATTACCTGAGACGAGCAAAGGGGTGGATTTTTTTATTGAAAGCTCAACACCGTCGATATTCCCACCCGCAGCATCAGTTATTACACCGCCTGCCTCCCTCACAAGGAGCAGTCCTCCTGCAAAATCAAAGCTCCTTGAAGGCGAGGGGTTTGCATAAATACTCACAGCTCCTGATGCAACAAAGGCAAGGTCAAGGGCGGTAGAGCCAAAACACCGGGTCCTGTTTGAAAGGGAGAGAAGCGGCAGAATCCCCGGGATGTCCCTCCCCGGATTCTGTGTTTCATAAATGACCACCCTGATCTGATCATCTGTCTGAGTCCTTAGTCTCTGCCCGTTCCAGTAAGCCCCCCTCCCCTTTTCAGCCCAGAACTCATCACCACTGAGAAGGTTAATGATATAGGAGAGGTATATCTCCTTCACTGTCTCCCCTGCTGCAACAGCTATAGAGGTGCAGAACAGGGGAAGACCCGAGATGGCATTCTTGCTGCCGTCAATAGGGTCTATCAGGACCCTGTCACCACCTCCGCCAATATCCAGCATGCCCATCTCCTCAGAAACTATAGTCAACGGTCTCCTGAGCCCTTTCAGGGCTGAGACCACCGTATCCTCAGCCACTCTGTCAATCTGAAAGGTCTTATCCCCTGAAGCCCCCACCTCAAGGGGCTCCCTGACAGTGGCTGAAAACCTCAGCTGGGGGATAACGGCACTGAGGCTCGCCCCAATCTTCCTCAAATATTCTATTCCTAATATCTCAGTCATGGTTTATAATCTCTGCAATACAGAACAGATAACATTTATTTTACACAAATAATCTCTTTAGAGTCTGTGTATAAAGTCGAAGAGTTGTCTTTTTCTGTCATTCTGGCTTGTCCGGAATCGTTCTTTAAGAAGGATTCCCGACGTACTTCGTTTGCGGGAATGACAAATGACCGCAGTTTATACACAGACACTCTTTAGAAACCACGAGGTCTGCTAACCCGTCCTCTTAAACATTCTTTTTAAGTCCTCAAGGCTCATGTGAATCCTTGTCGGCCTCCCATGAGGGCAGTGTTCCGGGTCTTCCGCCTCTGAAAGGTCATTTATGAGCCGGGCAATTTCATCGTGCCTCAGCATCACAGCACCCCTGACAGAGCCGTGACATGCAATCCCCTTTGC
>BDTQ01000289.1 GCA_002898135.1 bacterium BMS3Bbin07 | reverse complement strand
CATAAGTTCTGCCTCATGAAGCGCCCTCAGCTTCCTGTTACCACTCTTCTTTTCATCATACGGTCTTGCAGTAAGTACTGCTGAAATCGGGAATGCTTTTCCAAGATACAGATCGTCAGATATTGCCATATCCTTGTCCTGCACCCCTGGAAACTTGTATCCGTTTTCCTTGAAAGACCTGCCTGTAGCATTCAGCATAGGCCATGTTGAGTGACATGCGCTGCAGGTAGTTCCGTATTTCTTGGCAAATGATGGAACAGCTTCAGCTTCCTGAACTGATGTCGAAATAAAACCTGCAACAAACAACAAGGCAATAAGAACCCCAATCACACTAAAACGTCTTCCCATGTAAAACCTCCTTAAATTATGAAACTCTTAAAGTTTTCTTTGACAGCAATCAGAGTAACCCCGATTATTTATATCAACAAGTATATGCTTTCCTGCCAAAACACCTCCTTCCTCTCATAATAGAGATTAAAAGTCTAAATTATATTATTTCAAAACCAGGCATGTCAAGTACGGAAGTTATACTGCCCCTGAAACAGACAGAAGAAGACTGAACAGGGACGTTAGATAAAAGACTGTATATCCCTGAGAATTCCGTTATCCATGTTATAAATCCTTCCCTTACAAATAACAGCAACAGGTCCGCCCTTTAATTGCCGGCCCTCAAAAGGTGTATTTTTACCCATTGAGACAAACTCTCCGGAATCCACTGTAAACTCTCTGTGTGAGTCTACTAAAACAATATCTGCCGTTGAATCTTTTTTCAGGCTTCCTTTCTCCATTCCGAGAATCCCTGCCGGGTTCAGCGCCATCTTCCTGACAAGCTCACTCATTGATAACACTCCCTCCTCAACCAGCCCAAGGCACAGTGGCAGCGCTGTTTCAAGGCCGGAGATGCCAGGGGCTGCCCGGTCAAACTCGCAGAGTTTTTCATCCATGTGGTGGGGGGCATGATCAGTGGCAATAACATCTATCGTACCATCAGAGAGTCCCTCCTTTATGGCCTCAACGTCCCTGTCCGTCCTCAGCGGAGGATTCACCTTTGCGTTGGTATTATAATCCATTACTGCCTCCTCTGTGAGGGTAAAGTAATGGGGGCAGGTCTCTGCCGTAACTTCTAACCCGTCCTTCCTTGCCTCCCTTATGGCCCTGACACCCCCGGCAGTGGAGACATGTGCAATATGAAGTCTTCCACCGGTAAGCGCTGCAAGCTCTATATCGCGCTTTATCGCTATCACCTCTGCCTCTGCCGGGATACCCCGGAGTCCAAGCATAAGCGATAAAGTACCTTCATTCATCACCCCACATGAGGAGAGATTCAGGTCTTCTGCGTGTGAAATTATAGTCACACCAAAAACTTTCGAGTACTCAAGAGCCCTTCTCATCAGGAGACTGTTCATTACAGGGTAGCCGTCATCTGAAAATGCCACACACCCGGCCTCTCTCATCATGCCCATCTCGGCAAGCTCTTCGCCCTTCTGACCCTTGGTAATTGCACCAATGGTATAGACGTAACATGCACCCTCAGCATAGGCCTTTCTCAGTATAAACTCGGTAACCGTTTCATTGTCATTAACCGGCTTTGTATTCGGCATGCAGCACACACTGGTAAAGCCGCCCCGTACAGCAGCCATTGTACCGGTCTTTATGGTCTCCTTGTACTCAAACCCGGGTTCTCTCAGATGAACATGCATATCAACAAGCCCCGGAAGGACATAGAGACCGCCGGCATCGATAATCTCATGTGTTGAGTCATACTGAGTCCCTAAACTTGAATCCAAAGAGAGTTCTTTTATCTTTCCCTCCTCAACCAGCAGGTCTCCCTTGCCGTCAATCCCTTGTGAGGGGTCAATTATATGGCCGTTTCTGATTATCAGGTTCAAACTTTTGCCCATCATCTATCCAAACTCCTCTCTTTATCCATCCCGAACAGACCCATCGGATTCATCCTCTCCTGCCTGAAAGCAGATAAAGCACTGCCATTCTCACTGCAATACCGTTTGTCACCTGTTCGAGAATTACGGATTGCGGACTGTCTGCAACTTCCGAGACTATCTCGATTCCACGGTTCATTGGACCGGGATGCATCACCATTGCACCCGGCCTTGCAAGAGCAAGCCGCTCCAGGGTCAGTCCCCAGAGTCTGAAATACTCATCTGTAGTAGGGAAAAACCCCCGGTCCTGCCTCTCCATCTGGATACGCAGCATCATAACAACATCAATACCCCTGAGTCCTTCCTCCATGTTATGGAATATCTCTATGTCAGGATCAATAAGTCCTTCCGGAATTAGGGTTGGCGGACCAATCAGTCTGACCTCTGCACCCAGCGCCCTGAGACAGTAGATATTGGACTTCGCAACACGGCTATGCAGGATATCTCCGACAATGGCAATTCTAAGTCCCTTTATCCTGCCGTTTTTCTCCATAATCGTGAATGCATCAAGAAGCGCCTGGGTAGGATGCTCGTTAATGCCGTCACCTGCATTGATTACCGAGGCATTCAGGTGTTTTGCAAGGAGGTGAGGAACTCCTGAGGAGGAGTGCCTGATAATAACAACATCAGCACCAAGGGCCTGTATCGTCATGGCTGTATCGATCAGGCTTTCACCCTTTACCACAGAGCTGGCAGAGACGGAGAAATTTATTACATCCGTGCTGAGCCTTTTGGCTGCAAGCTCAAAAGAAGTCCTCGTCCTTGTTGAGGGTTCAAAAAAGAGATTAACCACGGTCTTTCCCCTGAGAGTCGGGACCTTCTTGATATCTCTCCGCAGTACATCCCTGAAACCCACCGCAGTATTTAAAATTAATTCGATCTCTTCACAGGACAGGTCTTTTATGCCTACAATATCCTTGTTCCTGAGTTGCTGGCCTGTCTCACTCACTTATTGTTTCACCCCGTACAAGTTGCAAGTTTCGGATTATACGTAATCCCTTACTCTCCTATTGTCTCATAACGTTTCTTCTCATTCCTGGTTAAGGACAACCCTGTCTTTACCACCCTCTTCCGAGAATTCAACACCTATGTTTTCTTCATGAGAAGTTGGAATGTTTCTTCCCACAAAGTCCGCACGTACAGGCAGTTCCCTGTGTCCCCTGTCTATAAGGACTGCAAGTTCAATCCTTGCCGGCCTCCCTATATCCATCAGTGCATCCATCGCCGCCCTTATTGAACGGCCGGTAAACAACACATCATCCACCAGCACAACCACCTGTCCGGTTATCTCAAAAGGTATGTCTGTTTTTCTTACCGCCGGATATTCCTTGCGGATATTGAGGTCATCTCTATACAGGGCAATATCAAGTGCGCCAACAGGCACGTCCCGCCCTTCTATCAATTTGATCTTCTCGGCAAGCCTTTTAGCCAGGTAAACTCCACCCCTCTGAATACCCACAAGACAGACTCTTTCCACTCCCCTGTTCTTCTCAAGAATCTCGTGAGCCATTCTTGTAATGGTCCTGTCCATATCCTTGCTATCAAGAAGTTCCTTAGGCATGGCATAAAAAAACCTTTCCCCCTGCTTTCAGGAGAAAGGTTTTCAATACATTAATTGCGGTTTTTAGAGTAATCTTCAGATCCCCCTGCCTTACCGGCCTCACCGGGTCAGTTTAAAGGCAGCAATATTAAAACATGAATCTGCAACTTTTTTCAACTACAGGGATTTTTGATGTCCCTTCTTTTCTGCAAGCTGTACCCTTATTATAGCTCTGTCAAGTGCAGCCTGTGCGCGGGCAAAGTCAATCTCTTCCTGCTTTCTCAGCCTCTCCTCAGCGCGCTTCATTGCATTTTTTGCCCTTTCTACATCTATATCCTCTGCACGTTCGGCACTGTCTGCAAGGATCAAAACCCTGTCTTCATTAACCTCTGCATAACCGGAATTAACAAAGACATAACTTACTGTTCCACCCTTTTTACACACAAGCATCCCGATCTTGAGGGTGGTCACCAGGGGCACATGTCCCGGCAAGACTCCAAACTCACCCTCTGAACCGGTAGCAACTACCTCATCAACCTCTTCTTTCAGAACCAGACCGTAAGGTGACACCACCTCAAGGGTTAATTTTTCAGCCATTTAAAACTCCATTTCTTAATTTCTATCATCATAATTTTCAATTCAAGCATAAACCATTTAATGTTTATATCAGGCCTTGCTCCATCCAAGCTTTGCAGCCTTCTCTTCGGCCTCTTCAATAGTACCGACCATATAGAATGCCTGCTCGGGCATGTCATCATATTTACCGTCAATTATAGCATTGAAGCCCTTTATTGTATCTTCCAGTTTCACATACTTTCCAGGGGTGCCCGTAAATGTCTCTGCAACATGGAATGGCTGACTGAGGAATCTCTGTATCTTTCTTGCCCTGGCAACCGTCAACTTATCATCTTCTGAAAGTTCCTCCATACCAAGAATTGCAATGATATCCTGGAGTTCCTTGTACCTCTGCAGGATTATCTGGACACCACGTGAAACATCATAGTGTTCATCTCCAACAACCCTTGGGTCAAGAGCCCTTGAAGTAGAGTCAAGGGGGTCAACAGCAGGATAGATACCGAGCTCGGAAATCTGCCTCGAAAGAACAACCGTCCCGTCAAGATGTGTAAATGCCGTTGCAACTGCAGGGTCTGTAAGGTCATCGGCAGGGACATATATAGCCTGCATGGATGTAATGGAGCCCTTTTTCGTTGTTGTAATCCTCTCCTGAAGCATTCCCATATCAGTAGCAAGGTTTGGCTGATAACCCACGGCAGACGGCATCCTGCCAAGAAGGGCGGAGACCTCGGAACCTGCCAGTGTATACCTGAATATATTATCTATGAATATAAGGACGTCCTGTCCCTGATCCCTGAAATACTCTGCTGCTGTAAGCGCTGTAAGGGAGACCCTCAATCTTGCGCCGGGGGGCTCGTTCATCTGTCCATAAATAAGTGCTGCCTTGTCAATAACGCCTGATTCCTTCATCTCAAGATAAAGATCATTTCCCTCTCTTGTCCTCTCACCAACACCGGCAAAAACGGAAACACCACCGTGAACCAGGGCAATATTATGAATCATCTCCATGATAACAACGGTTTTGCCAACCCCTGCACCACCAAACATGCCCATCTTACCGCCTCGGACAAATGGGACGAGGAGGTCAAAAACCTTAACGCCTGTTTCAAATACCTGGGTTGTCGGCTCCTGCTCATCAAATTCAGGCGCCAGCCTGTGAATCGGCCACCTCTCATCCGTTTCAATGGGACCAGCCTGGTCATAGGGCTCACCGATAACATTAATTATCCTGCCGAGTGTTGCCTCACCTACAGGAACAGTTATAGGCTGGCCCGTATCTGCGACACTCATACCTCGAACCACTCCATCCGTGGGTCCCATAGCAATTGCCCTGACTATATTGTCCCCAAGATGGGACGCCACCTCAAGGGTAAGTCGGATCTCCGAGGTGCCTTTCTCCGGGTCTGCGGGTTGCTCTATTTTCAGGGCATTCAGTATCGCAGGCAGTTCTGTCTCAAATTCCACGTCAAGCACTGCACCTATCACCTGAACAACCTTTCCTTTATTCATCCTTATACCTCCTGTATTGATTGTCTATTTGATAAATGAATATTCCCTTTTTATTTCCAATTGTCAATAATCAACACTGTCAATCGTCAATCCTAAAATCCTTCACCGCAGAGAACGCAGAGTTCGCAGAGAGAACAATTAAGTTTTCAATAGTCAATAATCAATCGTCAATCCTTTATTGCCTCAGCTCCGCCGACTATATCCATGAGTTCCCTGGTAATAGTTGCCTGACGCGCCTTATTATACTCAAGGGTCAATCTATCGATCATATCTTCTGCGCTCTGTGTGGCATTTTCCATAGCCGTCATCCTTGCCGCCTCTTCTGAAACCCGGGATTCCAGCATGGTTCTGTAAAGCTGAACCTCAACGCTCTTTGGCAGCAACCTGTTAAATATCTCTGCCTCGGAAGGTTCAAAGAGAAAGTCCTTCATCTCATCTTCCTCTTCATGCTCCACCTCACCTAAAGGTAGAAGGCGCAGTTTAGTAACCTTCTGGGAAGCGACAGACTTGAATTCATTGTATATAAGATACAACTCATCAAAAGTCTCATTAATATACTTGTCCATTAAATCAACTGCAATTTCCTGAGCTGATGTATATGATATCTTTCCGGAAAGTCCGGTCCACGCCTGCCTTACCGGAATATTTCTACGTTTAAAATAATCCCCGGCCTTTCTGCCAAGAGTGCTTATACTTGGTTCAAAACCCTCATTTTCAAGGTCTTTGACAAGGCTCACCCCTGCCTTTAAGACATTGGTATTAAAGGCGCCACACAGACCCTTGTCACTTGTAAGTATTAAAACCTCCACAGTTTTTCTCGGCCTTATCTTAAGAAGAGG
Organism: bacterium BMS3Bbin07; assembly: GCA_002898135.1. Taxonomy (GTDB): domain Bacteria; phylum Nitrospirota; class Thermodesulfovibrionia; order Thermodesulfovibrionales; family JdFR-85; genus BMS3Bbin07. The sequence goes on along the minus strand of BDTQ01000289.1, from coordinate 567 downwards.
ATGTCTGTCCTGCTCTCCCGGCTGTGCAAGTGACAACAGAACCTCCCTCATCTTGTCCGAATAAGGTCTCAGGGCAAACATACCATCCTGCGCCCTCCTGAGCTTGGCGGCAGAGACCATCTTCATGGCCCTCGTTATCTTGGACGTACTCTTGATTGAGGTTATTCTTCTTTTTATATCTCTTAAGGTTGCCATTGGTACCTCTTTTTTATTGACTATTGACTATTTGAGAAGTCTCATTTACATTCAATCATCAATCGTCTTTCGATTAACCACTCCTGATTTATGCCATTCGATTTTTCAATCTTCAATTTTAAGGCTGAAATGTTGATTTAAAGGCTGATATTGCCTCATTAATTTTATTTTTGAGCTCCTCATCAAGGGCTTTCTTAGTCACTATCGCCTCTTTTATTTCAGGCTTTTGACTCCTGAAATAACTGAGAAGCCCCTGCTCAAAGTTACCTATAGACTCAACCGGAAGGTCATCAAGGAAACCCTGCGTCCCCGCATAAAGCACTATTATCTGCTCATCCATCGGCATGGGCTGATACTGGCCCTGCTTCAGCA
>BDTQ01000288.1 GCA_002898135.1 bacterium BMS3Bbin07 | reverse complement strand
AGATACTCGGTTTTAGAATATCTTGGACAGCAGTGGCAGTATATAAAATTGGAGATGCCATAGGGAGAAAGGCGGTGGAGGTCTATGGAATTTCCCTGGACAGCCTGATGTACGACACAACGAATTACTACAATTACTGGAACGTGACAACCGAGTCGGATCTTTCCCGGATGACGAAATCCAAGGCAGGCAAGAAGAGCCTCCGGCACATCGGGATAGCCCTGGCGGTAGACAGGGACTGGGGGCTACCCCTTTTCTTCAGGCTCTACCCCACCAACGAGCACGACAGCAAGGTGATAAAGGGGCTGCTTGATGAGCTATTTGAGCATATCCGCTCCTGCACAAGCGATAAGAAAGGTATTACGCTTGTTTTTGACAAGGGCAACAACTCCGAAGAGCTGATAGCCCGTCTGGATGAAAGCCGTCATCACTTCATCGGCTCAAGGAGTCCATATCATCATGACGACCTCTGTAATATACCCATTGAGCACTACGGAACCGTTACCGTGGAAAGAGGCGGCAAGAGGAAGGACATCCCGGCCTACGAGACGGAGCTTGAGCTTTATGGGGCTTCAAGGAAGGTTATAGTCACTTTCAACAAGGCGACCTATCAGAGGAAGAGTCCCTCAAGAGACAGCCCGAGGAAATACTGGAGCGCTGGCATATCAGGCAGTTTTTCAACGTGGAGATAATCAGGGAAAAGGGGTTTTTCAAGGCAAGCGTGAGAAAGAATCACCAAGCAGTAGAGAAGGCAAAGAAACGTTTCGGAAAGACGATTCTTTATACAAACAGGGAGACGCTTTCAGCCGCAGAGATAATCGGCATCTATCTTGACCGGTACATCATCGAGGATGCCTTCAGGATCACAAAGTCCGACCATTTTGTAAAGATGGACCCTGCCTTTCACTGGACCGACAGCAAGATCAGGGTGCATGCCCTTACATGCATGATAGCGCTGCTTCTGGTGAAACTAAGCCACCGCCGGGCAAAACTCAACGGTTATACTATGGGCATAGAGACCTTCATGCATGAACTGAGGGGCATAAGGTCTGCACTGCTTATCCGGGCTCTGCCAAGCCCCAACGCCTATTGTGCAGCCTGACGGACGCTCAGAATGCTCTCATTGAACATCTTGGCCTCGATTTGAAATAGAGTTAGGTAGCACGCCAATAGCCGCTTATTATTATCAATGCGTTACGTCTTCATTCTTGCTGTATTGGCGAAACTTGAGTTGGAGTGATGTCGGTTCAATTATGAGACATTTAATATTTGCTCCGGGCTATCCGGCTCTTGAGTCTGGTATAGGTTTCATCGCCTATAACGTTTTTTATATTCCTCAGGGCTACCGATGTTGAAACCTTTTTGAAGAGCTCAAATGAATCAAATTGAACCATTCTCTTAAATTCCGGCAGTGCTGTATCTCTCTTTACCGACCATCTTTTTAATTTTCTTGCATCCGACAGATGATTATTTAGTCCAGCATCTGTAGTTAAGACAGAGGTGTATCCACATTCCTCAGCAGCCTTGATTACTTCCCTGTTATATCTGCCCCCCGGCAGGGATAAGTGGTTAACGCTTTGACCGGTTTTTTGTTCAATAATTGTTTTGGAACCACACAACTCCTCCCTCAGTTCCACAGGATTTAATTTTGTCAAATAGCGGTGAGATACCGTATGGGAGCCAAGGGAGAAGCCGTTTTTTACCATTTCAGTGAGTTTGTCCCATACTGTTTCAGATTGGACATTATTTGTAGTGATAAAAAATGTTGCGTGAAGATTAAATTCCTTAAGCGCAGGAGCAGCAATCTCGAAATCACTTCTGTAACCGTCATCGAAGGTGATAACCAGGGAATCCTGTTGCAGGGGTTTTCTATCAAGGATTGAGCATACAAGATCATCTAACTTAATAACCCTGAGGTTTAGTTTGCTGATCAGTTCCATCTGCTCTCTGAAACTCCTGCCGGTAACTGTATAGAATGGATCAGCAAAGTCTTCCGATAACCGGCTCCCGTTGTCAATACAGTGATAAATCAAAATCAGAACATTATGCATGATATCTGTAACATCTGGTTGCCCCGGGTATGATCCCGTTGGTTATTGAAGGAAAGAACATAAAAATCACGCCTTTTTCTGAAGAATCAGTATATTGCCAAACAGGCTGACATGGCCTGAAAGAAGCATAATAGAAACTGAACGGTTTTGCAGGAGGCTTGCTGAGGCAAGCCGGGAACTGAGCAAGGACTCAATCATACTGCTCCCAACAAGTCTCATTATAATGCACCTTGCCGAAAGCCCCGACCTTTGGTCGGAGAGCTTGACTGGATTCCTGATATTATATCATATTCAGGATTTGTTCATATTTATCACTAACCCCTGGTATTTACAACAGACCTGACAGATATAGTGAAAACAACCCTTTTGAGAAATTTCCTCTGAAGCCGGTACTAACCCCTTCATGAATATTAATCCTTTTTAAACGAAAAATATCCGTTTTCAAAGTATTAATACCCGGGTCTACCGTGAGAGCTGCTTTGTATCCTGCCCCACGCACTCTTCCGACAATATCCTCACTGTAATCTCCGTTGGGATATGCAAAGCTCTTAACCTCTATGCCCAGTTTGTCTTCAATAACTCTCCTTGATCCCTCTAATTCCTCTGCTATTTTCTCCTCCTGTAATACGGTCAGGACATTATGACTGACTCCATGAGAACCAAAGCTGATTTCAGACCGCTTCATTTCTTCTATCTGTTCCCAGTTCATACAGGAATTTTCCTCTGAGGGATACTCAAAATCGTTCAGGCAGGATTCAAGCCGGGCGATAAGTGTATTGCGCCTTGACTCATCCAGATATAACAATCTCTCCATTGCCCTGGTTAAGAGAAGCCGGATTTTCTCTTCACGCAGATTATTGGGAGCACTGTCGAGAAGCTGCCTTAACTCCTCTAAAAATCCGTCTTCTACAGGCTTGCGGGTCTTTGACCTTGAAGCAACTATTTGCTTTACCAAAAAACCCAGCTTCTCAGGCCAGAAAGCCTCTCCTTTCCCAATGAAGCCGGTAGCAAGAAATATCGTGGCAGGCAATTTGTATCTCTTAAGGAGAGGGAGTGCATATAAAAAATTGTCTTTCCACCCGTCATCAAAGGTAATAACCGCAGTTTTATAAGGCAGCGGGATTTTTTTCACCCTGGCTTCAAGATAATCGTCTAAAGACATTACGTTGTAATGTTCCGATAGAAACCGCATCTGCTTTTCAAAGCTCTCCCGGCTGACTACTATGCAGGGAAACAAGCAAACTCCATCTTTTCTGTCACGGGGGATGACCCTGTGGTAAAGTAAAATAACCGCCCCTTGGGAACCATTCAATCTATGCCGGATCAACAAAAAAACGTCCAGGGCCTTGGAAGCGTAAAGAAACCATCCAAGCAAATCCTTTATGAAACCCTTAATAAATCTCTTCATTTATCCTTCTTGATACCATGTCTGAATTGGCTCCACAGTAACACCAAATCAGATATTTTGATAACCAGGATATCCCGATAAGGGAACTTCGCTATACGGGTAAAGTTACACAAGAGAATACAGGTTGAAAGGCTGTAAGAAACGGTGGAGCTTATGGCAGCACCGCTTATACCGTATATAGGTATCAGGATATAGTTTAAGATGAGATTACAGATCAATGTCAGCACCGATACCATGGAAACAAATCCCGGAAGATTGTTTCTGTACATATCGACCTTCAGCAAGTCAAAGATACTCAAGGAAAGAATTCCAGGGAGCAACCATAACAGGGGCATATATGCTGCCGAAAAGTCTTTACCAAACAATATCCATATGGCATACCTGCCGATAATTGCGGTAAACAAACAGATCAATATCATTATAAACAGAACATGTCTGATAACTACCGGGGCTGTGTCTTCTGCATCTTTCCTGTTTAACCCCAGGTGTAAAGGGAGGAATGGGAGGTTGACCGCATCCGGAACCGAAAGAAGTATCTCCGCAATTGATACACTGATTGCATAATAACCCAGGTCTTTAGCACCAAGCATTGAAGAAATGAAAATAAAATCTATTCTCCGCACCATGGCATTGGCAAATATGCTGATATAACCTCTGCTGCCAAA
>BDTQ01000287.1 GCA_002898135.1 bacterium BMS3Bbin07 | reverse complement strand
TAACGATACTCATTCTCCTGTTTTTCGGGTCACGCGGGCTATCCGTAAAAAGCGGGTCCTTATCTGCATAGCCTACAACCCGGACTATCCTTGCCGGAGATATCCCGAGTCTTTCCAAGTCCCGCCTTGCAGCATTCGCCCTGTCGGCAGAGAGTTCCCAGTTGGTATAATTACTATTCGATGAATAGGAATAAGAGTCGGTATGTCCCTCTATAAAGAGTTTGTTATTTATATTGTTGATATTATCTGCAAGCACCCTTAGTATCTCTCCGGCCTTGGGGGTAAGTTCAGCGCTGCCGGACGGGAACATGGAACTGCCGTTTTTGTCAATAATCTCTATTTTTACTCCTTCTTTCACAATCCTCACGAGTATCTGATCTTTTATATCGCCCAGCAGGGTTTCAACTGCCTCTTTTATGGCTCCCTGGAGGGCCTCAGGTGTTATGCTCTTGTCTCCGAAGGTTCCGTAATAGTCCGAGAAGACCTTGTCAGAGGTTGCTCCCGGCTCGTTGAACATCTCGCTGGACTTCTCCATAAAGGACGTGCCTCCCTTCTCGAAAATACTGAACTCCTTGAAGTATGTAGCAACCCTTGCCCGTTTCTCCGGAGAGACCATCGTTACCAGCCAGAGGAGGAGAAAAAAGGCCATCATTGCAGTTACAAAGTCTGCATATGCTACCTTCCAGCTTCCCCCATGGCGTCCACCTCCATCGGTCTTTTTCACCTTCTTGATTATTATCTTTGAGTCTTTCATCTGATTTTCCCGCTTTTATCCATCTTTCATTTCTTTCTTACCGTCTCTTCAAGTTCATTGAATGAGGGTCTGTCAGACGTAGGGATTGCCCTTCTGCCAAACTCTACAGCCATCTGCGGGGCGGCGCCCCCCACAAAAGATACAAGGGCTATCCTTATAATCTGGAAGCTCACACTATCCTCCTTTACCTTTGCCTCGATATTGGTAGCTATAGGGCCGACAAAGCCGTAACACATCAGGACTCCGAGAAACGTCCCCACCAGCGCTGCACCTATGCTCTGACCAAGGACCTCAGGGGGTTCATTAATCTTGCCCATTGTGAGCACCACTCCGAGGACAGCGGCTACTATACCGAGTCCGGGCAATGCATCTGCAACCATTGCTATGTTATGAGCCGGTATCAATGCCTCATGGTGGTGAGTGTCTGTCTCGAGCTCCATCAGGTTGTCCAGCTCATAAGGCGGTACATTTGTGGAGATTATCACCTTGAGGTTATCGCAGAGGAAACTTACTGCATGATGGTTGGACATCACAGCCTTGTATTTTAAAAACAGGGGGCTCTTCTCGGGATTTTCAATATCCGCCTCTATGGATATAAGCCCCTCCTTCCTGATCTTGAAAAATATATTATAGAGAAGACCGAGGAGTTCAGTATAACCGGACTTGCCCATTCCCCCTGAGGAGAAGAGTTTTCCTAAACTCTTCAGTATCATTGCGAGGACCTTTGGGGGGGCGGCTATGATGAGCGAGCCGATAGAGGCACCAAATATGATGACCAACTCTGCCGGCTGAAACAGGACACTGAGGTTGCCGTGTTCCATCAGGTAGCCACCAACTACGGCTCCCAGGACGACCAATATTCCAATTATTACAAACATAGGCTCTTATTATTTATCGGCTTAATTTACTAAAACTTTAGGTCTGATTTAAATATGATGAATGGGTTAAAATATTCTAAGTGAATAGTCAGACCATTATATCTGTTGGTGGCGCACATAGTGGATGCGGGAAAACCACTGTGGCCGAAAACCTCCTGAAGTTACTCAGCGGTTCATGGGGTGCAATCAAGTATACAAAGACCGCTTTTTACACCTCTGTATCCCGAAATCCGGAGGCCCCGGAGGATAAGGATACTTCCCGCTTCCGTCGTGCAGGGGCCGGGGATGTGCTTTGGGTTCAGTCACCTGAAGCCGGCCTTGAAGAGACGATTGATATGGCCGTTAACATGCTCGCACATTGCGAGGGGATAGTGGTTGAAGGCAACGCTCCAATTGAGTTTTTATCCCCTGATATAGTAATATTTGTCTTTGGAAAGGATACCGGAAGGTTAAAGCCCTCTGCTTTGAGGATTCTCAAAAAAACCGATATAGTAATCTATCAGGATGAAATTCCCAGCTCAGACCCCTCAAACCGTGAGCAGTTTGAACCATACAGGAATGAGATTATCCATCTTGGCATCAAGGAAAGGGCTTGCTTTCACAAACTCAAAGCTATCATCATGAATAAGACAGAAAAAAGGGATACGGCAGAGACTTCAGTAAATGTGACTAATGAAGAGAGGTCTAACATTGAGACAAACCCTCCTGTGAAGACTGGAAGCAATCCGGGAGAAGAGCTCCTCAAACATACAAAAGATAAAAGAATTCCCTGCAAGGTGGCAAGAAAGATAGCAGAGCAAACGGGTCTTCCCTATCATGAAATCGGCAAGTTGGCAGATGAACTTAATATAAAGATTACAGACTGTGAGCTCGGTTGTTTCTGATGGTTATTCTCTTTGAACTCGCCTTGACTTTTTACTTTGCAGCAACAATTGTTGGAGTTGTAGAGCTTTTCAGGGGAAGCAGGGCAACGACCAGAATAATGCTTGTCCTTGCTGCCATCGGCTTTATCCTCCACACCATCAATATTGTCCTGAGTCTCCTCTCCGGCCACATACCGGTTACAAATATGCACGAGGCATCTTCTTTCTTTTCATGGTGTATCGTCCTCCTCTTTTTTTATGTTGAATACAGGTACAAAATAGGGTTGCTTGGCTCTTTTATAATGCCGGTTGTATTTATACTTATGCTGTCATCGTCCATACTGCCACGTGAGATAACACCTGTAAGCCCGATGCTCAAGAGTTACTGGCTCGGCATTCACACAGCACTGGCATTTTTAGGAGATGCTGCATTTGCCCTGGCCGCAGGCATAGGTGTTATGTATCTCGTTCAGGAACATTTTGTCAAGACAAAACGCCTCGGAAGCCTCTTTCAGAGGTTGCCGAGTCTACAGATACTTGACGAGGTGAGCTACAAACTCATAACACTCGGGTTTCCACTGTTGACACTTGCAATCATTACCGGCGCCCTATGGGCAGAGAGTGCCTGGGGGAGTTACTGGCGATGGGACCCAAAAGAGGTCTGGTCGCTGATTACCTGGTTCATCTATGCCCTTGTCCTGCATGTAAGGCTGACCGCGGGCTGGCGGGGCAAAAAAGCGGCAATACTTTCAATCCTTGGGTTCTCAGTGGTGCTGTTTACATTCTTTGGAGTAAATCTGCTACTGAAGGGGGTTCACAGCTTTGTAAGATGAGGGTATTGGTAACCGGACTTAATCATAAAACCGCCCCGGTAGAGGTACGGGAAAAACTGGCCTTTGACGGCCCCGGACTGGAGGAGGGACTGAACAGTTTCCTTCAGCTACCGGAGGTGAAAGGGGCAATGATACTCTCCACCTGCAACAGGGTTGAGATATATGCCCACGTCAGCAACCCTGAAAGGGCCGTTGATTCCGTAAAGGCCTTCCTCTCGGAATTTCATTCCATTGATCCCGGAGCCCTTGAAAACTCTCTGTACTTCTACACTGACAGGGATGCAATAAGGCACGTCTTCAGGGTCGCCTCAAGCCTTGACTCAATGGTTGTCGGAGAGCCTCAGATATTGGGACAATCGAAGGACGCCTTTGAATTCGCCCTCACAAAAGGGGCTACAGGTATCCTGCTGAACAGGCTTCTGAAGAAGGCCATAACCGTTGCAAAGAGGGTAAGGACGGAAACAAGGATTGCAGAGAATGCCGTATCCATAAGTTATGCCGCTGTTGAGCTCACAAAAAAGATATTTACCGACCTGAGTGAAAAGAGATTCATGCTCCTTGGGGCCGGGGAGATGGCGGAACTGGCAGTCAGGCACCTTATCAAAAGCGGTGTAACGGATGTATCTGTTGTAAACAGGACCTATGAACGGGGAGTAGAACTTGCAAGGGAGTTTTGCGGCAGGGCCGTAAGGTTTGAAGACTTTATAAAGGAACTTGTCAACACGGATATTATTATCTGTTCAACCGGTGCCCCCTCATATATACTCCATAAGTCAGACATGCAGATGATAATGAAAGGAAGGAAGAACAGGGCTGTCTTTATAATTGACATATCCGTTCCCCGCAATATCGATCCGGATATCAATCAGCTTGATAATGTCTATCTATATGACGTGGATGACCTTCAGGGCATTGTCGACTCAAACATTATGGGAAGGGAAAAAGAGGCTGAGAGGGCTGAAGGGATTATTGAGGAAGAGCTTGAGAAGTTTTTAAAATGGCAGACATCCCTTGATTCCGTCCCCACTATAGTAGCCCTCCGTAACAGGGCGGAGGAGATAAAGCAGGCAGAGCTTGAAAAACTTATGAACAGGCTTGAAGGTGTAGATGAAAAGCAGAGAAAGGCAATTGAATACACTGTCTCTGCAGTGGTCAATAAACTCATTCATCCTCCCACCGTGGCTCTCAAGGAGGATTCAGAGGACAGGGATGTACAGATTGCAATGATAAAAAGGCTTTACGGCATAGGGGAAAATAATGGCTCGCAATAAAAAGGTGATAATAGGTACCAGAGGCAGCAAGCTGGCACTCTGGCAGGCTGAATGGGTAAAGTCGGAACTGCAGAGACTTTATCCTGAACTGAAGGTTGAACTCAACAGGATCAAAACCACGGGTGACAAGATACTGGACGTTCCCCTTGCAAAGGTGGGCGGTAAAGGGCTCTTTGTAAAGGAGATAGAAGAGGCACTACTGAGGCATGAGGCAGACATTGCCGTTCATAGCATGAAGGACGTGCCGACTGAGTTCCCCTCCGGTCTGCATCTTGCCGTCATATGCAAAAGAGAGGACCCGAGGGATGCGTTTATATCACAAATTCAGGATTCGGGATTCAAAATTCAGAAATTTAAAGACCTCCCTGAAGGAGCTGTAATCGGAACGAGCAGTCTCAGACGCTCATGCCAGTTGCTTAACATCAGACCTGATTTAAGAATAGGACAATTACGGGGCAACCTTGATACAAGGTTGAAAAAGCTTGACGAGGGACAGTTTGATGCCATAATCCTTGCTGCTGCCGGTGTTAAAAGGCTCGGCTGGCACGAAAGGATAACAGAGGTGCTTCCATCCGGAATAAGCCTTCCCGCAATAGGACAGGGCGCTGTTGGAATTGAGTGCAGGACCGGGGACGATTTTATAAACAATCTGATTATGCCATTAAATCACGAGGACACATCTGTCTGCGTAAGGGCTGAAAGGGCCTTCCTGAAAAGGCTTGAAGGGGGTTGTCAGGTACCGGTTGGCGCTTATGCAAGGCTGATTGACGGAAAAATTGTAATGGACGGTCTTGTGGGAAGTGTCTCCGGTGAGAAGATTATAAGGGAACAAATGGAAGGTGACCAGGAGATTGCAGAGTCCATCGGTATCAGGCTTGCTGAAGACCTGCTCTCAAGGGGTGCAAAGGAGATACTTGACAGTGTTTACGGGAGAGACCCGTCACAGTAATCAAAAAGAGATATTCTATAGTTATTGCCTGAAAGATTTTCTGCGGTAAACGAATATCCAGGTTTAATATCTGACTGAGGTGAATATATGAAAGTGACAAAAGGTAAGGTATCTCTCGTTGGAGCCGGGCCGGGAGATATCGGGTTATTGACAATAAAGGGGTTAAAGTGCCTGCAGAGGGCCGATGTTGTGGTTTATGACTTCCATCTCAATGTCCAGATACTGGATTATATAAAGGGAGGGGCTGAACTTATCTATGCAGGAAAGCGTGGTGGGCGCCATGACATGACACAGGATGAGATAAATTCCGTCCTGGTCAGCAAGGCACTGGAAGGAAAGAATGTATGCAGGCTGAAGGGTGGTGACCCCTTTGTCTTTGGTCGGGGAGGCGAAGAGGCAGAAGTCCTGACTGGAGAGGGGATAGAGTTTGAGGTTGTCCCTGGTATCAGTTCAGCTATTGCTGTACCGGCCTATGCCGGCATTCCCCTGACACACAGGGATTATGCCTCCTCTTTTGTTGTAGTCCCCGGCAATGAGGCATCAACAAAAAAGGAAAGCAGTATTGATTGGGCAGCCCTTGCACGGGGCAACGGAACCATCGTCTTTCTGATGGCCATAAAGAATATAGAGGACGTCTCGGAGAAACTTATTGAAAACGGCAAGGCCCCTGATACGCCTGTTGCGGTGATACGCTGGGGGACAAGGTCGGAGCAGAGGACCATTGTCTCAACAATCAGAGATATCCCCGAGGCGATAAAGAGCAGCGAGATAAGGCCCCCGGCTGTGATAGTCGTGGGAGATGTTGTGAATCTGAGGGATAAACTTAACTGGTTTGAAAAGAAACCGCTCTTTGGTCAGAGAATACTGGTTACACGGGAGCATTCAGAGGGGTTTGAAACACTTGAAGAGCTCGGCGCTGAGGTGACGGTATTCCCAACTATCAAGGTGGTACCACCGGAGTCATGGAAAGAGCTTGACACTGCAATCAGTAAGGTCAGCACCTATAAATGGCTTGTCTTTACAAGCGCAAGCGGTGTGAGATTCTTCTTTCAGAGGTTTTTTGAGCTCGACAGGGATGTGAGAGACCTATTCGGGATTAAAATATGCGCTATTGGCTCAAAAACAGCAGCTGAGGTCGGGAAATACGGGCTCAGGGTTGACCTTATCCCGGATAGTTTCAGGGCAGAGGGACTTATCAAGGCATTTGGCGGACCCGATGCTTTCAGGGGTTTAAAAATACTGCTGCCGCGTGCAGCAGCGGCAAGGGAAGTCTTTCCTGCAAAAGTAAGAGAGTCCGGTGGAGAGATAGACGTTCCGGTCACTTACAGGGCAATAAAACCCGGAAGTCAAGGCAAGAGGATGAAACGGTTCCTCAGGGAAGGAAAGATTACCATGGCAACCTTCACTTCCGAAGCCACTTTTACCAATTTCCGCGAAATGCTGGGTGATGAGGCAGGAAGTCTGCTGAAAAATGTCACAATTGCTGCAATAGGTCCTGTTACTGCAAGGGCTATTGAGAAAGCGGGACTGAAAGTGGATATTATGCCGAAAACCGCTACGGTGGACGCAATGGTTGAAGAGATTATCAGGTACAGCCTTCAGCCTTCCAGCCATGCTCATTAATTTACGTCAAAAATGTAGCAATAAACGAGGTCCAATCCGACAGTCCCTAATCTGAGATATCATCTGAAAACAGAAAGGGTTTGTGCATAAGCACACGGTTTCTCCCTTCCCTTTTCGCCTGATAAAGGGCCGCATCCGCCAACTGAATCACCTCATGGATTGATCTGCCGTCAGCGGGAAAACTTGCTACACCACCGCTGATAGAAACAAGACCCAGGGGTTGTTTTTCCCTGTTGGCAAAGGGATGAGAGGCGATTAATTCCCGAACCCTTTCGGCATAAACAAATGCCTCCTCCTTTGAAATCTCGGGCAGCATGACAATAAATTCCTCTCCCCCATAGCGTGCAACAACTGATGTCTTTCGTGTAAATTTACTCACCAGATCACTAAGCTCTTTCAAAAGCTGATCTCCCTCAGCATGGCCATTGGTATCATTGTAGTGTTTGAAATTATCAATATCAAAAAGGAAAATCGAGATTGCAATATCCTCCAGAATAGCTTTCTCCACAAACTTCTGGACCATATGGAAGAAGTAACGGCGGTTATAGAGTCCGGTTAGCGGATCGACTTCCGCCTCTTTTTTTGCACCGCTCAGAAACTTCTGATTGAACAACGCCACACTTGCAATATCTGCAATCATCTTCAGCAGGCTCCCTTCATTACCGCTGGGATTTCTGACCTCCCCGGCACCTATGACACCAAGCAGGCGATTGCTGAAATGAATCGGCGCAGCCATATAGAGCGGTGTCTCCACATGCTCGGAACCCTTTTTCCTGTTATATCCTTCATCCCCCCGGCCTTTAATCCTGAGCATTCGATGTTGTCCGGCCCGGCCAATCAATCCCTCCCCCAGGGCATACGCAACATGGTCCTCTACCTTGCCATCCGGGGATACCCTCTTTAAGAGCTCACCCTCTTTGTCAAAGATATAGAGCTCGACCGTATCTGTGGCAATGATATCCCTTACCAGTCGAATAATCGTGGCAGTGATTTTGTCAAAATCGAGGGTGGTGTTCAGGTGCATGACCGCCGTGGGGATGTTCAACATAAAAACCAGATAGCTGCTGTTAAGCTCATTCAAACGTTGTACCTCGGACTGAAGCGTCCGGATCTGCTGGTCCCTCCGTGATATCTCCCTGAGAGTGCCTGGATTCTCCTTCACTTCTGTTTCAGGTTCCCTGAACAGTCCGACTATGTACATCATAACACTAATAACACCTACGGCTGCTGCCATAAATATTAAAATTTTTATAACTGCTTGCATGTTTTCCATAATAAATATCCACCAACCCTGCATATGTCATGCAGTTTATTTTATTTTAATTCTAATGGAAAGCTCACTCTTCGTAATCTTACATATTTAAACATACTTTAATTCTTTTATTTTAATACATCATACATAAATGTAGCAAGTATCGTGCCCGACTTCCGGGCATCATTACAGAATATCTTTCTGGAGCCAGTTGCAAAGCCTGGGAACATTAACAAAAAATAATGTAAATCTGACACAAAAGGCTTAAAATTCAACGCAATAAGGAGGAGCTGCTAACACATTGTATCCATTAAGTTCTTCAAGCCCACGGCATCAGGATAAATGGCCCTGAGTGACAAAAAATGACACTGCATTTGAGAAACCAATTTCACAATTTATAACCTTTGAGCACTATTGCCTTCTCAGGAGAGAGCACGGATTACGCAAAGTTCAGATATCCACAGTTTGTTTTAGTTGCTGTAAAATGTGTAAAATAGTAAACCCGTTCGGGTACATCGGGTACAATTGCAACTTATATTGAACAACAGACCTCAAGGATAAA